>DJXC01000037.1 GCA_002449575.1 Ruminococcus sp. UBA7014 | reverse complement strand
CCAGGGAGCTTCTTCATGTTTTTGATACCGCCCATAAATTTTTCCAGACGTTCGATTTCCAGATTCAGCTTGACAACTTCCTTCTTGGGGAGCAGAGCGAAAGTGCCGTCTTCTGCCATTGTGTGGAGCTGTTCGAGTCTCTGGATTCTTCTCTGGATGGTTTTGAAGTTTGTCATCATACCGCCGAGCCATCTTGCATTGACATAGTGTGCGCCTGCACGGACAGCTTCTTCCTTGATGGATTCGCTTGCCTGCTTCTTAGTGCCGACAAAGAGTACTTCCTTGCCTTCGGCAGAAATGTCACGGACGAACAGATAAGCTTCGTCAAGCTTCTTGACAGTTTTCTGCAAGTCGATAATGTAAATGCCGTTACGCTCTGTAAAGATATACGGAGCCATTTTCGGATTCCATCTTCTTGTCTGATGACCGAAGTGTACGCCTGCTTCGAGCAGTTGTTTCATTGATACTACACCCATTGTAGTTCCTCCTAAAAATAAAATTTGGTTAAATTTGAATCCTCCGGACGCTGACAGCCGGCAATCTGGATACAGACACCGAGCCGGGTGAATCACGCCCGTGCGAAATCCCATTTATTATATCATATTTTTCCGGAAAAAGCAAGAGAAATCCAGAATAAATTTCTACAAAATTTTCATGTTGAATTTATACAAATCTGATAAAATCAGAATTATTCGTCATCGTCATCATCATTTTTGTTTTTTTTGGCAGAGATGATACTTGTCACGATAATCAAAGCGACTGCGACAACGGCGAGAATTACCCATAATACAATATTCCGGCTGTCTTCAGTAGCCGGAAGCAGTTCCATCATATTCAGAATCATTCTGAAAGCCTCCTTAGTTCTGTTTCGCTTAACGGCGAAAAAGTAATGATTGTTTTTTTCTTGTGTTCTTTCTGTGCAGGTGAGGTTTTTTTGTCTGAAATATTGTTTTCGTAAATGATTTTTGTTTCTGGGGGAAAGGCATCCTTTCCGATTTTGTTCACGCTGTCCGGAATGACAAGGGTTTTCAGATTCCTGCAATGCCAGAAAGCCAGTCCCTCAATACTCGTGACGGTGTCCGGAATCGTCAGGGATTTCAGATTTTCGCAGTCCCGGAACAGCCCGAACTTAATCACCGTCAGCCTGTCCGGCAGAACAGCCGATGTCAGAGCTGTACAGCCGGAAAATGCCCTGTTCTGAATCGTATCTGTATAATCAGGAATAATTACAGATTTCAGGCTTTTGCAGTCCTTGAATGCCCGTTCGCCGATTTTTTCCAGCGTTTCCGGAAGACTGAGCATCTGTAATCCTCTGCACCCGGAAAATGCGTAGTTTCCGATTCTTGCCAAACCTTCCGGCAGCATGGCAAATTTCAGGGAAGAACAATCCGAAAACGCATGATTTCCGATACTTTTCAGCCCTTCCGGGAAGGTAACTCCCGTCAGGCTGACACATCCGAAAAAAGCATATTCTCCGATTCGGACTATAGTATCCGGAATTACAACCTCTCCGCCGATGCCCTGATATTTTTTCAGAATGCCGTTTTCAATGACAAATTCTGCCGGGGAATTTTCTGCTTTTTTGGTGGAAGTCTGCTGTACTTTTTCAGCTGGCTTTTCTGGCGTTTCCTGCGAACTGGGAGGATAGTAAAACATAGCATTCAGTTCTGCTTCGGTTGCTTTCATTTGTATGACTTTATCCTGTTTTTTTCTGTAATTAATTTTGGTTGCCGCCGGGAAAGCCTTGTCCTCGATTTCTACGCCTTCCGGCAGGGAAATTTCTTTCAGATTTTTACAGCTGAAAAAAGCATCCACTTCAATCAAATTGACACTGTCCGGAACAGTAACGGAAGATAAGGAAAAACAATAGGCAAATGTTCTTGCTTCAATCTTTTTCACTCCAGAAGGAATCGTAATAGAATGCAGATTCGGACAGCTTCCGAATGCACTATCCTTAATACTTGTGACACTTTCTGCAATGACAGCAGAAGTCAGATTTTTACAGCCGGCAAAGGCATAGCTTTCAATTATCACAACACCAGACGGAATAATCACAGTACTCAGCGGATTTGCCATAAACGCTCTCTTTCCGATTACTTTCACATCGGCAGGAATAGTAACGTCAGCACTTTTTCCGTTATATTTTTTTAAAACGCCGTCTTTTATCTCAAATTCTTCTTTTTTGAAAATATCAAAAATGCCCATCTGCATCACACTCCATAAAAATATTATATCACATCTGTCAGAATCCGTCAAGCACTTGCAAAATTTTAAGAAATATGCTATAATCAGTAAGGGGTGATTTTTATCAAATTCAATCCTGAATGCTGTACACTTTGTCCGAGAAAATGCCGTGCTGACAGAACAAAAAAGCAAGGGCTTTGCGGCGGCGGAAACGGTATCAGAGCGGCGGCGGCAATGCTGCATTTCTGGGAAGAACCCTGTATCAGCGGAAAAAACGGCTCAGGTGCGGTGTTCTTTTCCGGGTGTGCGCTTCGGTGTTGTTTCTGTCAGAACGAATCTATTGCAAACCGAAATTTCGGAAAAGAAATTTCTCCGGAACGACTTGCAGAAATTTTTCTGAATTTACAGGAACAAGGCGCAAATAATGTAAATCTGGTGACTGCCGGACATGTTTTGCCGTGGGTGATTCCGGCACTGGAATCGGCAAAGCCAAAACTGCACATTCCGGTAATATATAATTCCGGCGGATATGAACTCGCAGAAATACTCCATGAACTGGATGGACTTGTAGATGTCTACCTTCCGGATTTCAAATTTTTCGATTCTGCTACAGCGCAAAATTATGCTCATGCGCCGGATTATCCCGAAATTGCAGAACAGGCACTTGCTGAAATGCTCCGTCAGACCGGAATGCCTGTTTTGAAAGACAATCTGATTCAGCAAGGCTGTATCGTGCGCCATCTTGTCATGCCCGGACATCGGCACGAGTCGATTGCTTTATTACAGCATCTTGCCGGAACGTTCGGAACAGATACGTTTCTGCTCAGTTTGATGGCACAGTATACGCCTGTGCAGAATCAGGCATATCCTGAACTGAACAGGCGCATCACAAAAATGGAATACCAGAGTGTACTGAAAACCGCTGGAAAACTGGGCTTTCTTGGCTACTGTCAGGAGAAATCTTCTGCAAAAAGCGAATACACGCCGGATTTTCATTTACAGGGTTTGTAATTTTTTGATTTCGGCATCTGTAAGAGGGGAGAAGGTCAGAACTGTTTTTCTGGTATGTGTTTTTCTTTCCGGCATCCGGCAGAGGATTCTTGCACCCGGCGGAAACGTATTCCCCATAAATTCTATGCCTGCCGGAACAGAAACAGTTTTCAGATTTGTGCATTCAAAAAAGACTTTTTCATCAAGAAATGTAATACTGTCTGGAATCTCAACAGAAGTCATATAAATACAGTTAAAAAAAGCATAAGCAGCAATTTCGGTGACAGTCTCCGGAATGCTGACATTCTGCGCCATGCCGATATATTTGACAAGTACATGATTTTTAATCATAAAGTCATTTGCCGGCAGATTCGGCACAGGCAGCGGCGTTTCCTGTACTTCTTTTTCTTCTTGACATTTCTGAAGAATTCTTGTTTTGGGCGGGAAAGCATCTTCAGCGAATACAGTTTCCGGCGGAAGAAAGACTTCACATAATTTTTCACAGCCGAAAAAGGCACGTTTCTGAATTGTCCTGATACTGTCCGGAAACTCGACAGAAGTCAAACTCTGACAGCCGGAAAAGGCAGATTCTCCTATTTCGCTCACGCCTTCCGGAATCGTTACAGAAATCAGGTCAGCATTATTATAGAACACATAGCTTCCGATTTCAGTTACAGTTTCCGGAATGATAACATGTGCGTTTTTTCCCTGATATTTTGTCAGTACATGATATTTGATGATAAAATCCAGAATGCCATACTTGAGGCTGAATTCTTTGTTAAAAACATTCATCAGACTCATAAGACATCACGCTCCTTTTGGTGATAAATTTTTCAATTCACTTTCTGTAAGAGGGGAGAATGTCAAAACTGTTTTTCTGGTATGTTTTTTCTGTTCCGGAACAGAGGGCGTTTCCGGCAG
>DJXC01000053.1 GCA_002449575.1 Ruminococcus sp. UBA7014 | reverse complement strand
GGGCATTTTTCTACCGTGCCTACGGCATTACGGACGTTTTCGACAACAAGCAGAACGGCATTTATGTTTCTGTTGCTGCGACCTGATGCGGAGGTGATTTCATGAAAACTATCGGTCTGACATTTCCGGAGGAAAAGAAAAAGCCTGTCAAGCAGGAAAAACCGCCGGAGAAAGAAGAGAGCGTGTAAATGAATTATGCAGATTACAGCTATTATCAGAATGTTTTCGGCGGTTCGGTTGTCCCGGAATCTTCCTGGCTAAGAATCGCCGGAAAAGCCGGAGACTATCTGAATGCTGCGACTTTTGACAGGCTGACAGACGGCATTCCGGAAGAATACGCCGAAAAAGTCGGACGCTGCATCTGTGAAATCGCTGAATATCTCTATACTTATGCAGAATCCCTCATGAAATCCGGTACGGGGCAGGCCGGTGCAAAAAGCTATGAACAAATCGGTGCATATGCTGTCAACTATGCAAGCATTTCTGACAGCATTTCCGCACTGATGAACGGCGGTTCTGCCGGACTTGATTCCTTGATTCAGGATATCATCATGAAATATCTCGGCAATACCGGACTGCTTTACAGGGGAGTGTGATTTGTTTGTTTACTAACCGTGAAAACTGTACTGTCTGGGAAAAAACAATTCAGAACCGTGCCCCGGCTTATGTGCGGCACGAACTCGGCGCATACTATCTGGAAACTATTTCTGCACAAGAAACAGACCGCACCAGAAGTACTTCCCATAATCCGGAAAATTTGCAGCTGTTCATTATTCCGGCGGAATCACTCACATATTTGCCGAAAACTGATGACAGAATTCTTGATGGCATTCATGCTGAAACAAGTCCTCCTGCCGATGCACGCTCTGTCACCATCGTCAAGGACTTCCGCTTCGGCTCTGAATGTGTTCATCATGCGGAGGTGACCGCTCAATGAGTAAACGAAATTTCAAATATGACGGCATTGTCTGGAATTCAGGCTTTCAGCCCGAAAAATCCATGCGCTTTTCCAAGGCTCAGAAAGTAGTCGACAGCGAAGTGCTGCGCCGCTCTGAACCTTATGTCCCGTTTCTGACCGGACAGCTGAAAAAATCAGGTATTGCCGGTACTGTTATCGGCTCCGGAGAAGTCCGGTATATTGCCCCTTATGCCAGAAAGCAGTATTATGAAAATGCCGGGTGCGGCATTGAAGGGCTGAATGCTTCCGGCGGCGTGACCGGCAAACGTGGAAAACTTTGGTTCGAGCGTATGAAAGCCGACCAGAAACGTGATATTCTCACAGCTGCAAAGGAGTGCTTCAAATGAAACCCCTCGCTGAATGTATCCGGAATTTTGTCATGACATTTCCGGAACTCAAAGACGGCTGCCTAATGCTTGACTACCTCGGCGACAAGGCTGTCGAATATTCCATCGAAGCTGTACCTTGTGACAGAATCGTCCGGAAATATACTGACGGCGGCTGTGTCAAGCAGTTTCTCTTTCTGTTCGCAAGCCGCGAACTCTACAATGCAGACATCAATCAGCTGATTGCCAATTCTGCTTTTTACGAAAAATTTGAAGACTGGGTTCTGCATACAGATATGCAGCTTCTCAACAGCTTCCTCGATGGCAGAAAAGCTGTCAGCCTGGAAATTCTCACAGGAAATTATCTGTATGATGCCAGCTTCTCCGCTGCCAGATACCAGATACAGCTGAAACTTATCTATGAAGACGAATAAGGAGGTCTTTTTTATGAATAACAATCCCGTTTTAAGACACCAGAAACTTCTGTTCTACGGTGTTCCCAGTACTGGAACTGCCGGCTACGTTTTCAAGAGAATGAAATACTTCACCGAACTTGAACATTCCAAAAATCCGGAAGAATATGAGCGCAAATATGTTGACGAACCCAACAAGCGCACCGATGTGACCGGCTTTTCTCCGGAATTTTCCTATGGTTTTGACTTTCACAGAGATGATTCCGTCATTGAAGATATTCTGAACATCACCAATAAAGAACTGCTCGGCAGTCTTGCCGTCCGTCCGCTCCTGCTTGTCGATACCAAGGACGGCTCTGCTTTGATGCGTGATTATTCTGTTATTCCCGATTCCGAAGGCGGAGACGAAAATGTCTATACTTATTCTGGTACATTCAAAGCCTGCGGCGAACTCTCTGAAGTCACTGCTACAAGTGCAGATGACTGGAAAACCGTCAGCATCAGCAACGAAACAGGAGGTTAATGCCTTATGTATGAAATCACTCTCCGCAGTGTTCCTCTGCTGTTCGATGCAGAGGACGCTGAACAATATGAAACGCTGGAATTTGCTCTTGCTGTTATGGCTGAAACAGAACAGAAGCTTGCACAGCAGAAAAAAGATAATTCTGTGCTGTTTTCCGTTGTCCTCAGAGGATACTGTATGATGTACCGCACTTTTTTTAATGATGTCTTCGGAGAAGGCACTGCCGATAAAATCTTTCAGGGTGAAAAAATGAAGCCCTCTGTTTATGAAGAAACTTATCTCGCTTTTCTTGATGCCCTTATGATGCAGAAAGCTGCCATTGCTGACAAAAAACAGGAACGCTGGAATAAGTATTCTGTCAGAAAGCCAGAATCTCATGCTGAACCTGCTGTATGAATCACTCCCGGATTATGTTGATGTTGCCGGCAGAAATTGCCCTGTTGTAACCGACTTCCGGGAATGGATTCGTTTTCATGACTTGCTGACAGACAAGGAAATCCCGGAACGCTCCAGAATTTTTATGCTCTCTGACTGGTTTCGGACTCCGCCTGTTATCCTGACAGAATCTCATCTGAAAGCCTTGCTGGATTTTTATCACGCAAAGCTTCTGGAACCTGAACGGGATATGCCAGAATCAAAAGAACCGCCAAAAAGAAAACCGCCCGTTTTCGACTGGAAGCTTGATGCCGCTGACTTGCTTGCTGATTTCCGGCGGTGCTATCAGATAAATTTACTGACAGTTCCGTTTTTGCACTGGTTTGAATTTTGTGCACTGTTCCGCACACTCCCGGAAGAAAGCCGCTGTCAGAAAAAAATCTGGTATCGCTCTGTCAGTCTCTCTGAAATCAAAGATAAGAATGAAAAGAAACGTATCCGCAAAATCAAGCGTGACATTGCAATTCCTTACGAAATGAGCGATGAGGAAATTGCTGCCGCTTTTGAAAATCACTTTTAAAAGGGAGGGGTGGCTTCTTGTACGACGGCAGTTTAAAATTTGATACCAAAATCGATGAATCCGGCTTTTCTGCTGGTATTGAAAATCTGGGTGCTATCGCTTCCGGCAGCATGAAACTTCTCCGGAATCTTTTTTCGCTTGGTACAGATGCGGTGCTTTCCTTCGGCAAGTCCGTTCTCCGGACTGGCAGCGATTTTTCTTCCGCACTCTCTCAAATCGGCGCAACTCTGAATTTTTCTGTCAGCGAAATTCAGGACAGCTCTTCCGAAGCATTCCGCACGATGGAACTGCTCACCAACAAAGCCGAAGAACTCGGCAGAACCACAAAATTTACCGCCACACAAGCTGCCGAAGGTCTTAATGTCCTCGCAATGATGGGCTTCGATGCCGCAAAAAGCATGGAACTTGTCAGCGATTCCCTCAATCTTGCTTCTGCCGGGAATATTGGCATTGATGAAGCTGCCACCTATATCGGCACTGCGGTCAACGGTTTCCTCGATGAAACTGCTGCCATCGGCGGTGCGGCAAATGCTGCAAAACGCTATTCCGATATGATTGCCAAAGGCGCAACACTTTCCGCAACTTCTGTCGGCAGCCTTGGCTATGCGTTCTCTCAGTCAGCTGCTACTGCTGCTTCCTACGGACAAAGTTCCGCTGAACTTGCTGTCGGTCTGCTGCGGCTTGCCAAACAATCCGTTACCGGTGCAGAAGCGGTTACTGCTCTCAAAACTGTGATGGGACGCATTTATGCGCCTACGCAGCAGGTGAAAGCACTTTTTGACGAAATCGGCTTTTCTGCTTTCGAGAACGGCAGGGAAAAAGACTTCAATCAAGCTGCTGATGAGCTGCATACCGCTCTTGAAAATGCATTCCGGCTCGATAACGGCTCTGTCAATAAAGAACAATATGATGCTGCTCTAAATGATATTTTCGGAATGCGAGGGCTTCCGGCTTTTACTAAAATGATGGCTACCGCCGGAACAGAGACGCAGCGTTTCTTTGATGAACTTGCTAATGCCCAAGGCTCTGCCGAAAAACAGGCAGAAATGCAGCTTGATAATCTGAACGGCAGAATCGTCCTCTTTCAGTCTGCCCTTGACGGGCTGAAAAATAAAATTTCCAAAACTCTCGAATCTCCGCTCAGAGAAATTGTCGATACCGGAACAGAGTATATTTCGGAACTTACAGAAGCTTTTCTGAACGACGGCTACTCCGGACTTGGGGAAGCACTCGGCGATAAAATCGGCGACGCTCTGAATCTTGTTTCCGGCTACATTCCGCAGGCGGCAGAAATCGGCTCTGCTTTCCTCAAAAGCCTGTTCAGAAGTCTGTCACGCAATTCCCGGAATTATGTCAAAGCCGGGAAAATTGTCATCAGCAGCTTCGCAGATGCTCTCATTTCCAGCGCGCCGGATATTTCCTCCGCCGGATTCCGCATTCTCGCCGAACTTGCCAACGGCATTACAGAAGATACTGACCTGATTGCCGTCAGCGTTCTGCAAATCTCTGACATGATTGTGAAGCTCCTGCAAAGTCCGGACGGAAAGAAACTCGGAGCTGCCGGCATCAAACTCCTGACCGCTTTCGCACAGGCTCTCCTGAAAGCTCTGCCTGTTCTGCTCGGCTATGTGCCGGAAATTATCACCAGACTGAGCAATACCATCTCTGAAAATGCAGATGGCATGAAAACTGCCACAAAAGATATTTCTGATACCCTCGGCGAAGAACTCAAAAAGAACATCAAAGAACATTTTCAGAAACACGCCCCTGAAATCACACAGAGCATTGCTGATGCACTCGAAAATGCTCCGCCAGTCATGCTTGCTGCTGCGGATATGATAATTTCTACCCTTGCGAATGCATTCGGCATTTCTGAAAAATGGGATTCCGTCAAAGATTCCCTCTCTGATGCATTCGGCGATATGGACACTGTCAAGCTGAATCTGAAACTTGCTTTTGACGGCGTTCCAGACACTGTAAAAGAAAATC
>DJXC01000061.1 GCA_002449575.1 Ruminococcus sp. UBA7014 | reverse complement strand
GGTGCAGTGGTAGAATATGCAATTGTCGGTGAAAACTGCGTTGTGGAATCCGGTGCGAAAATCGGCATCAGCCCCGAAGAAATCGAAAACCGGGATGACTGGGGTATTGCTGTTGTCGGTCATAATGTAACAGTTTCCGGCAGTGCAGTCATCAAGCCCAAGGATATTATCTCAGAAAATGTCTAAATCAATAAGAGGAGGCTCTGTTAGCTATGAGTGTAAATAATAACGTACTCGGTCTGATTTTTGCAAGTCTGCATGATTCGACTGTCATTGAATTAACCAAACAGAGAACAATGGGTTCTATCATGTTTGCCGGCAGGTACAGACTGATTGACTTTCCGCTTTCCAATATGGTAAATTCCGGCATTACACAGGTCGGTGTCATTACAAAATCAAATTATGGCTCGCTGCTTGACCATCTCGGCACAGGTCGTGAATGGGATTTGGCAAGAAAACAGGGCGGACTGCATCTGCTTCCGCCGTTCAGCCAGAATGTTGGCGAAGGTGTTTACAGAGGCAGACTGGAAGCCCTCAGCAATGTCTGGAGCTATGTGGAACATTCCAAATGTGAATATGTTGTTCTGACAGACTGCGATTATGTTGCCAATATCAATTTTGAAAAAGTTATCAAGCAGCATAAAGAATCCGAAGCAGATATTACTGTTGTATATGGCAAATATCGCTATAGTGAAGAATCCGGCTCTTGTGTAGACGTATTGGAAATGGACAATACCGGCAGAGTCAGTGCTGTACTGGTTGACCCGGCAATTTCCGGTGAATGCAATATCAGTTTGGATATGTTCGTTATGAAAAAAGATTTCCTGCGTAAAATCGTCAAAGATGCTGTCAGCAAAAATCAGTACAGTCTTGTCCGTGACTGCTTACAGCCCAGAGTAAAAGAATTCAAGATTATGGGCTATCAGTTTGACGGCTATTTCAGCAGAATTGATAGTGTCAAGCATTACTATGAAGCCAATCTGGCATTGCTGAAACCCGAAAACAGAAACGAACTGTTCAAGTCCGGTGCGCCTATCTATACTAAAATCGGCGATAATGGTCCTGTCAAGTATGGTCTGGAATCCAAGGTTTCCAATTCTCTGATTGCAGATGGCTGCATTATTGAGGGGACTGTCGAAAACAGCATTCTGTTCCGTGGTGTCAAGGTTGCCAAAGGCAGCGTTGTCAAGAATTGTATTCTGATGCAGAATACCAATATCGGTGCTGACTGCTCCCTGACAGCCGTGATTACAGATAAAAATGTCACAACAGAAGATGGAAGAGTCCTGACAGGTTCGGACAGCTATCCTGTTTACATTAGCAAAAATGCCAAGCTCTGATTCTGGAGGGGTGATATATTTTGAATATACTGTTTGCCGCAAGCGAAGCTGTACCGTTTGCAGCGTCCGGCGGTCTGGCAGATGTCATCGGCTCGCTTCCTGCCGCCATCCGCAACAAAGGTCATGAATGCCGTGTTGTGATTCCGCTGTATAAATCCATCCGCCCGGAACTCCGTGCGCAGATGACATTTCTGACGAATATTACAGTAGATGTTTCCTGGAGAAAGCAGTATTGTGGTATTTTTACCGCTCTTTGGAACGGCATGACTTATTACTTCATCGACAATGAATATTATTTCGGACGTGACGGTTTGTACGGCTTCTATGATGACTGTGAACGCTATGTCTTTTTCTCAAGGGCAGTTCTGGAAATGCTGCGCTGCATTGATTTTCATCCGGACATTATTCATGCCAATGACTGGCAGACAGCTCTGATTTCTGTTTTCTATCAGGTATTCTATAAATATCAGCAGGGCTATCAGAATATTAAGAACATTTTTACGATTCATAATATTCAGTATCAGGGCAGTTATGGGCGTGAAGTACTGAATGAAGTCATGGGTATACCATTGTATCATATTGGAATTCTGGAATATGACGGTGCTATCAATATGATGAAAGGTGCGATTGAAGCCGCTGACAAGGTGACAACTGTCAGTCCGAGTTATGCATGGGAGATACTTGACCCGTACTATGCACACGGTCTGGACAGAATTCTTGTCAATAAACAGTACAAGCTGTGCGGTATTCTCAACGGCATTGATACAGAACTCTACAATCCGCAGACGGATAATCTGATTGCTAAGAAATTCAGTGCAGCAGACCCGTCCGGCAAAAAAGCTTGTAAAGAAGCTCTGCTTTCGGAACTGGCTTTACAGGAAGGTGATGAGCCTGTTATTGGCATTGTTACAAGATTTGTTTCTCATAAGGGAATTGACCTGATTCGCTATGTTTTTGAAGATATTCTGAATCTGGGATATAAATTCGCAATTCTTGGCAGTGGGGAAAAAATTTATGAAGATTTCTTTTCTGAGATGCAGTGGCGTTATCCCGACAGGGTGAGCGTGACACTGGGATTTCAGCCGGATTTGGCGAAGAAAATCTATGCTGGTGCGGATATGTTCCTGATGCCTTCACAAAGTGAGCCGTGCGGTCTGGCACAGATGATTTCCATGCGTTATGGTACTGCGCCTATCGTCCGGGAAACCGGCGGTCTGCGTGATTCTGTCCGGGATAATGGCAATAGTGACGGAAACGGTTTCACATTCCGGACGTATAATGCCCATGATATGCTGAATGCCTGTGAACGTGCTAAAATCTGCTATGACAATCAGGAAGAATGGAAGTCTCTGGTAAATCGTGCTATGACAAGCGATTATAGCTGGAATACTTCTGCGGATGCTTATATCGGCTTATACAAAGAATTATGTAATTTATAATTCAGCATTTATTTTAACAAAAAACTGTTCTCTGCACAAAGGGAACAGTTTTTTATTGTCTGATTTTCGGACAGCAGAAACAGAAAAGCCCTGCCGCAGCAGAGCTTTCTGATTTATGAGAATGATGAGAATTAAAGGCTAATCAGACCAACGATAGCTTTCATGATAGAAAGTGCATCAGAAGCATCAGGCTTGTTGTCGCCGTTGATGTCAGCAGCTTTCAGCCGAGTGCCTTCCAGTTTTTCTTTGCCGAGAATTGCTCTGTTGACGGTGATAACGTCCAGAATATCAACCTTGCCGCTGCCGTCAGCATCGCCCTTGATAAAGTCTGTGGGTGTAGTGACTGTTGTAGTAGTTGTTGTTTCAGCAGTATCGCTGGAAATGGGAGCATCTGTCTGGACAGAACCGTCTGTGGAAGTCTTGCCGTTTACAACTTGTGTTTCGTCCATCGTGCCGCCGTAAGTTTCAAAGTAAGAAGCCAGTTTGGAAGTATCTGTCTGGAGGAAGTAATCTCCGGAAGGAATATAGGAGACAGAAGCATTGGTATCAAAGTTTGCATACTGACAGTCAGTATTTACCTTTGTACTCTTGTCTGTTACGACAGTACCATCCATATCGCCCTTGCAGTTGTTCAGTACGTCATTGAAGCTCTTGACTGCGCCGAGTTTTACCTGCATCGGATTCTTGCAGCTTTCAAAGAGATTATATTCTGAGAAGATATAGGCATTGGCTCTGGGGTTCATGCAGTAGCTTGTCTGACCGCTGAAAATATTGTTATACATGTGAATATTTGCCTGACGTGCAAGCGGACCTCTGGATTCACACTTGTTCCAGTAGTTGTGATGATATGTCAGGTGGAACTGGAGATTGCTGTCAGATGCACCAACAAGATTGGTTTTGTGATAGCCTTCATAATAGCAATAGCTGTTTGTGAAATACAGACCTCTCTTGAAGTCGCAAGCACCATCACCGCCGGCTTTGTCAGATTCTGCCGGATTGGCAATAGTCGGCTTGTAGAATTCACAGTTATGAATCCAGCAGCGTTCTACAGGTGCTGTCAAAGTAGAACTTTCCTGAACACCTTCCATACCAACACAGTCTTCCGGAACGTTCTTGAAAGAAATATTTCTGACTTCAAAACTCTTGCCATATTCCGGAGCAGCAGATTCTGCCATGAAGTGGAAGCCCCAGCCGTCTACACAAGCATCTGTGCCGATACCTTCAATAGTAACGTCTTTACCAGATTTCATTCTTGCCATATAGCCATTGTCACCAACAGAACCGCCATATTCAACAGAGTCATAAGCAGTTACACCTGCCGGAGCTTTGACATCGCCGATAATTCTGACAATCAGAGGTGTGCCGTCCTGTGCAAGCTTCTTGATAATGCCGCTGTTGGAGTTGGCTGTACCGCCGTTGGAAGTTTTTCCGCCGCCGACATCCTGTCCGGCAGAGTTCAGAATATTGCCGATACCTGTAACAGTTGTACCGTCCTTGGAAGTCACAGAAACAGTATCTTTGTTTCCGTCTGTTACATAGAGAATAATTGCATTTTTCTTGACTGTGCCGTTATCTGTATAGCCGCCGACACCTTCCGTATAATTATAATGTGCATAACCGGAACGGTCCTGTGCATTTACTTCCAGACCGCTCTGTGTGATAACACCCTTGGAAGTGGTCAGTGATACGGAATATGTTCCAGCAGGAACTCCGGGAATATCCACTCTCAGACCGCTGCCCGTATCTCTGACGAGATATTTGAAATCATCACCAGTCAGTGAACCAGATACAGCACCGCTGTAGGAAACGCCTGTTACATCGGCATCTGTTACACCAGAATAAACAACATAGAGCATTTCATTCCAGCCGCCTGCGCTGACAACTTTGATACCGTTCAGGTCTACATCACCACTGGACGGATTCGTCTTAGTTGTGGTAGTTGTTGTCTGCTGGGCTTCTCCGGTCTGTACAGGTGCAGTAGAAGTGCCATCTGTTGCAAGAGCCATATAGAACAGATTTACAGCATCTGCTTTGGAGAGTGTATGACTTCCGGCAGAAACTTTTGTTGTAATCACACCGTTTGTAGCGGTCAGTTTTGTACCGTCAAGCTTGATAGTTGCTGCACTTTCAGCGAATACCAGAGTCAGTGTTCCGGCAGACGGTGCATTGAAGCTGACAGTAGTTGCACTTTCCATTTTCAGGCATTGTGTCAAAGTCGTGCCGTTATAGGTAACAGAGCCTTTCTGTGTGGAAAGATTGCCTGTAATGGTATAGAAACTGCTGGAAGTACCATTTTCTGTAAAGTTATGAATATATGCAGAACTGGAAACAGGAGTCTGTGACTCTGTAGGAGTCGTGCTGGCTGGTTCAGTCGACTGCGGAGTTGAAGGTGTCGGGTCAGCAGAATTGGAATCAGTAAAGCCGCTGCCGATAGCAACAATAGAATCTTTATAAGCAACCAGAGCCGCTTTCAGTTCTGCATTGACAGCATAGCTTTCATCATCAACAGAGTTGTCAAATTTCCACTGGAAGTCGCCGCCCTGTACACGTCCTGCATTGGCTGTTACTTTAGCCGGAACATCTTCTGCCTTATCCGCAGTATAGCTGTAGAAACTGCTTGCGGTATCAAAGTTGTTGTAAGTTGTGCCGCCCTGCTTGGTCTTGACAGAAGACGGAACTTGTTCTGTTCTGGAAGAAGCTTCATAAGCATCAAATTCAGTATTGTCTTTCTGATAAGTAACATAAGCTTTCTGACCAGTCATGTAGTTGCCATAAGATTTGATGATACCGCCGTTTTCACCGGAGAAAGTGCCGCCTGTAGCCACATCAGAACCCTGCATGGAAGCCAGCATCGGATATTTGCAGTTTCTGAAATAATTGTTTTCTACAAATGCGGAAGCACTCAGTGTGACACCGACACCATATTTGGCATTGCCGTCAAAATAGTTGTTATAAATATGAACAGAGCATGTTCTGATTCTCGGATGACGGGAATCGGAATGGTCATACCAGTTATGATGATAAGTAATATAATTTTCTGTCGATTCGGATTTCATGCCCTGAAGGTTGCACTTTCCGTTATCCCAGAAATGATTGTAAGAATGTGTAATATAAGTAGAAGTCTTGGTGTC
>DJXC01000205.1 GCA_002449575.1 Ruminococcus sp. UBA7014 | reverse complement strand
CGGAATTGGTGTGTAAATATCATCCAGTTTCATCAGTTTGTTTTCGTCCTCGTCAGAGAAACGCTGTGTCTTGCACTTCGGGCAAAGTACTTTAACAAGTCGCTGTGCAATAACACCAATCAGGGAAGTCGCAACCATGTAGGAAGCAACGCCCATATCAATCAGACGGACGATAGTAGAAGCTGCATCGTTGGTATGCAGAGTAGAAAGCACCAAGTGTCCTGTAATAGCGGCACGAATACCAATATCGGCAGTTTCCGAGTCACGCATCTCACCAATCATAACGATATCCGGGTCTTGACGGAGAATAGAACGCAGTGCAGCCGCAAAGGTCATACCAGTTTTAGAATTTACCTGAACCTGATTGATACCGTCAATCGCTTTTTCTACCGGGTCTTCTACAGTAATTACGTTTACATTCGGCTTTGCAAGTTCGCCGAGTGCTGCATAAAGTGTCGTTGTTTTACCAGAACCAGTAGGACCTGTTACCAGAATTACTCCGTGAGGGCATTTAATCATAGATTCAAACAACTGATAGTTATAGTCTGACATACCGAGGTCAGTAATCTTTCTCAGGGCGATATTACCAGTAGAAAGAATTCGGATAACTATCTTTTCACCATGAACCATTGGCAGAGAAGATACACGCACGTCGAGGGTTGTGCCGTCAACAACCTGTGTGAAACGACCGTCCTGTGGTACACGCTTTTCAGCGATATTCATGCCGGAAATCAGTTTCAGACGAGTTGTCAGCGCATTATGCACAACATTGGAAACGTTCATCAGTTCTACCAGGTCACCATTGACACGGATTCTGATTCTGGTATAAGTCTTGAACGGTTCGATATGAATATCCGTTGCATCTGCACGGTAAGAGTTTTCTACAATGGTAGTTGCCAGTTTTACGATAGGCGCACTTTCGATTCTGTCCTTGGCATCGTCATCTTCTTCCTCATCACGGAACTGATTTACGCTGGCGAGTACGTCGTCAACATTTTCCATAGAGTACATGTTACCGATTGCCTTGTTGATTGCCGATTTGGTTGCCAGTACCGGAATGGTATCCATACCAGTCTGCATTTTAATATCTTCCAGAATATTAAAATTAATCGGGTCATCTGTAGCAACTGTCAGTCGGCGTCCCTGAATACTGATAGCAATAACTGTATATTTTCTTGCGAGAGATTCCGGAATACGGCGGACAGCATCTTCATCAATTTCGATATTGCCGAGGTCTACATAAGGTACACGGAGTTTTGCAGCCAGTGCCTTGGACAGGCTGATTTCTGAAATAAAGCCCAGTTCGACAACCATTTCGCCGAAACGCTTGCCGGAATTTTCCGGGTCTTTCTGTTTGGCGAGTACTTCCATCAATTGTTCCTGTGTGATTAGCTTCTGTTCTACAAGATAATCACCAATACGAATGTTTCTCATGAAAAATTACCTCCATCAATTTGATTTTATGTTTTAAAAATATGTTATTTTAAATAAAGCAGTTTCACTCATCAGGAATATATACAACAGGTTCGGAGAATATCACAGGTTTAAAATACTGCATATCACGGAGATATACTTCATCCAAAGCCCATTGCATACAGGTAATATGAGTAAAACAGGGAAGAACTGCAAATCCTGTCTGCATTCTGATATTATCCAGAAACGGCAGAACGTCCGGATTGGATGTCACCACGAAAAGTCCCAGCTTATCAGATTTCACCATTGCAAGAAGCTGATAGTTTCTTGCTGTTTCTTCTGCAATCAGTTTTACAGCATCTTCATCAATATCAAGATTTTTCAGATTAATATAAGGGATTTTCAATTCAGCAGAAATTTTCTTAATAGTCTCGATTTCCGGAACAAATCCCAGACTGACCGCACATTCCAGAAAAAACATTCCGGCATGTTCAGGCTTTTCAAGTTCAGAAAGAATTTTTACACGCTGTTCCGGAGTGATAAGCTGGTGTTCTGTCAGAAAATCAGCCGTATTAAAATTTTTCATTGCTTCCCCTTTCAAATTTCATTTTATACTTGTAAAACCTGTCAGTTTATGCTATAATATATATATTATCGATTTTCTAAGGAGGACATACACAATGCTTCACAATGAATTTATGGAGCTGCCGTTTTACATTATGTTTTACCTCATCGTATCTTTCTATGGGTTATGTATCGGCAGTTTTCTGAATGTTGTTATTTTTCGTCTGCCGAAGGACGAATCACTTGTCAAGCGGTCTTCACACTGCATGACATGCGGCACGCCGATTTTGTGGCGGGATAACATTCCGGTACTTGGCTGGCTGATGCTGAAAGGAAAATGCCGCAGCTGTGGTGAGCCGATTTCCAAACGCTATCCAATTGTAGAATCCCTGAACTGTATTATTTATTTAATCGCCTTCAGTGTACTGGATTTCAGTCTTCAGACGATATTATATTGTTTCTTTTTTTCTGCGCTGATATGCATTGCTTTTATTGACTGGGACACGCAGGAAATGGATTTAAGAATCCTGTTTTTCATTGCACTGCTGGCTGTTCCGGACATTGTACTTTCTGTCATCAATTTATGTGCGGAAGATACATTCCGGCAACTTCCGGAATTTGTGACAGCAGGCAATCTTTCTCTTGCTTCACATCTGATTGGTCTGGTCTGTATCGGGCTGCCGTTTTTCCTGATTGGAGAAATCAGCAAGCCGATTATTAAGAAAAAGTTTGAGGAAAGCTTCCGTGCGATTGAACTGGGCGACACCATTCTGATGGCTGCCGGCGGACTGCTTATCGGCTGGAAAGCGACTGTTGTTTCTGCATTTTTCGGCATCTGTCTTGCTGCCGTCTGCGGTCTGATTCTGAAAAGAATCAACGGTGAATCCAAATTTGCATTTGGTCCTTACCTTGCAATGGGGCTGTTTCTGGGAACGCTGTTCGGAGAACAGATTCTTGACTGGTATATTGCATGGATTACTTACGACCCCACACAAGCATTTGCTTAAATAAATTCAAAAAACCGGCAGCCGGATTGCAATCTTCCGACTGCCGTTTTTTTACCTGTAAGTGAAATCAGTTTGTATTGATTTCAGAACCATAGCTATAAACAAAAGTATAACTGTCCAGTACATCTGTGCTGGGAACAAATGGTACAGGAGGAATTCTGACAAATTCTGAAAGTTTGCCGTTCTTCCGTCCAAGCGGAGAAGCTGCTGAATAAGGTGTGGAATTTGCTGCTATCTGCACGATAGAACGCACATTGTCGCCTGTATTCAGCGGGTCTGTACCAGTATCGTTATCATCAATTACATAATAATTCAAATCAGAAAGATTATGCTTATTGATATTTGCCATTGCCATGGAAACATGTGTCAGATAAGTATAAGTTTTTCCATTTACCATCTTGTTTGTGCTGGATTTAACAGTAAATGACGTTTCTCCGGGTCTGAGACTGTCTTTAAAAGTAGTATCTGTCAAAGGTGTGAGTGCAAATGTAGTCTCGTCCCAGTTGCCAAGCTTAATCTGAAAATTGAAATTGTCATAATATGCCTTGTTAAGTGCGCTTTCTACATCTGCACTGGTATCATGTGTTAAATTAATGCTTCCGGGCTTAAAGCCATCTGTAGCAGAAGTATTATAAACATACTTTTTGATAACACTATTGACAATTCCTGTTGTCGGGTCGGGAGTATTGTCAATCACCATCACATGTACTTTACCGCTTCCATATTTTACAGCAGGAGAAGCAGGATTTCCGTCACCGCTGCCGCTTTTCAGAATGCCTTCATAATAATGTTCCGCAAAATCTTTTGCAGCCTGTTCCATATCTGTCGGGATATAATTATAAGCATCCAGAAATTCCACACCTGTCAGCTCATTTTCCAGACAGGTTGCCACTGCCTGAATTGCTGCATTGGAATTTTCATAGGTTTCTGACTGAATCATAGTTTTGGAAATTGGTCTCATCAGGTTCATTGCGCCGAACAAGATAATTCCAAAAATCGCTATTACCACAATCAGTTCAATCAAAGTAAAACCTTTTACAGTAGTTTTTTTCATGACTGTTCCTCCTGTCCTTAATCCATAATATAGAACTGGAGACTTTCATCATCAGCCAGACCAGTGTCACAATTTACACCTTTGCTGGCAGCGTCTTTATCTGCGGCTAAGGTATCATATCTTTTTGCTGTGACTGAACCATAAGTGCCGATATTGAATGTAACTGCTGTTTCGTTGGTGCTTTGGCTGGTTGCAGTACTCATCTGTGTCAGTCCTGTGAGGTTCTGCGCACTTCCGATTACTGATTCTGCCTGTGTTTTGTTATTGAGGTGATTGGAATTCATCAGCTGTGCTTTGGCAACTGTACCAATTTTCACCATCAATGTACCCGCAATGCCGAAAATCAGCATTGCGACGAGTACTTCAATGAGGGTCATGCCCTTAACTTTTTTCGGGCATTTCCGGGAAAATAATTTTTTCATGTGAGAAACGCCTCCTTATTAATAAACATTCGAGAACAGATTTCTGTAAGAAGAAGAACCGGGGGTTGTAGTTGTAACTGTTGTTGTAGTAGAGCTTGAATGTGAGCCAGGATGGATACCGGAAGAAGCCGGGTCTGTGATATACAGCATACCCCACTTACCGTCACTGGAAAGCTTGATTTTTCCGGCAATCAGCTGACCAATCAGACCGATATGACCATTATCTTCAGAAATATCACATCCGCTGCCATATTTTACAACATTGCCTGTCGGCAGCTGATAGTTCACTGTCTTGTTGGCAACAGAAGCCTGCTGACCTTCATAAATCAGTTCCGGAGCTCTGACCATAGCAGTGACCAAAGTATTATTCATGGGTTTCAGAGTACTGCTGCTGTCAGAATAGATAAGCACATTCGGATATTTCGGGTCACCAATTGACTGTACCTGTTCAATTGTAACATCGCCAGCCATATTTTGCAATGCTCTCTGTCCCAGACTATTGTCATTCAGATTCCAGCCGCCTGTACCAAGCAGGAGGTCAAGATAATCTGTTGTAAGAATGCCGCCTCTCTGGTCAACAGTCACCTGGTTTACAACAAAGATAGTTACCTGATTCGCATCATTTACAATGATAGATTTGTCAATGTTAAGACTTACATTATCCAGAATTACAGTCATTGCGCCACCTGCACCGTCAAGGTAAATATTATCACCAAAATAACCGTTCAGAACGCAGTCTGTTGTAACATGATAATAATTTGCGCCGCTTGGTTTCAGCAGGTTTGCATTTTTATAGGGGGTAGCCGGTGCGCCTGCATGAGAGAAGATTTCATTAAATTCTGTATTATTTGCTGCAAAATAAGAAGCATAATCCGGATAAGCTGCTGCACCGCTTTCAGGAAGAACAAACATTTTATTATATTCATATTCCTTTGTGTCTGTCCCCCCCGAAACAGTATGTTTTGTGTAAGCAACCTGATAATGGATTTCTCCTCCCCAAATTCCGTTGAGATTTGCAGTAGGCAGACCTTCATCACTGCCGGGAGCAGTATAGTATACCATATTTGCAGGTGTTGAACTAGCTCCTGCTGCTGCATATCTTAATGACTGCGTACCTTTTCCGGGAGCGGCATTTTTGAAGTCAGTACTGTAAACAGAAACCTGATATTCGCCTGCATTAAAAAGACTGGTTGCAAGGCTGGTAATGCTGTCCGGATAGCCGTATGTGCCTGTATAGTTAGCAGGTGCAGGCTGGTCAAGCTTGTTTGTATTCAGATAGGCTTTTGTATAGTTTGCCGGATATACCTCTCTGTTATACACGTTTGTGCCTGAAAGGTCATAATACTCATTTGTAGCAGTAGTTCTTGCTGCAATCAGCGGTGCATCTGCTGCTGCTATTTCTGTATATGCAGTACCACTCTGCTTGACAGCATTAATGCTCGGAGCGGTAATTGTGCCGCTGCCGTCTGCAATTGTACCAGCATAGACTGTACCTGTGCAGTTAATATTACTATTCACTGTAAGTGTACCTTCTACTACCAGATTGCCTGTCACAGTCAGCGGTCCATTTACAGTCAGGTCACCTTTAATCTGCATATCACCGTCAATTGTGATTCCTGCACCGGTTACATTTACAGAACCCATAGAATAAAGATTACCATACTGTGTATCATAACCTTCTGCACGGTGAAGCGCACCTTTTGTCCATTTATAAAGCCGGGATGCGCTGCCGCTTGCATTCAGCACAGAAGTTTCGTCCTCATCCATCAGATAAATATCACCATAGATACTTTCACTGGAGGCATTTGTAGTCATATTGACAGAACCGCAGTACAGATTCACAGCATGTGTGCTGTCACCGATTTTATCAATTGAACCTTTATTATTATTACCAACAGTTACTGTAAATTTTTTATCTACATAGATATAAGGTGTACTTTCATAAGTTTCGCCTGTTGCATCATAGCCAGCAAAGGAAACCTGCATAGAGTAATCATTTATGACATTCAGGTTACCCATCACTACCATAAAGTCGTCCGGCTTTGTAAAATGAACCCAGAATTCAGTTCCGACCGGGTCAAGATTACCATTTACATAGAACGGTGCATCAATGACATTTCTACCGCCTGAAGACATGGTGTAATCATGAGTCGGAATACCAATACCCAAATAAGTACCACCAGTTGTATAACCTTTGGTAGCGATTTCGTTACCGCCGGTATCACCTAAGCTGACGAACGCACCGCCATCACCGCCGCCGGGATTAATCGTTGTTGTGGTTGT
>DJXC01000039.1 GCA_002449575.1 Ruminococcus sp. UBA7014 | reverse complement strand
TCTATCTGCCCATAGAAGTAGAAATCTCAGATTTTGGAATTGCCTATCAATTGAAATGGTTGAAGGAATATAAACAGGCTCATGAACTGCTCACAAAAAAGAATCCCTCTGCTGATGAAAAGAAAAAATGTATGGGACTGCTCACCAGCGAAGCCAAAAAAGGAAATGTTCTTGCTCTGTATGATTTGGGAAAGCTGTACTCATCAAATTATCTTGGTGAACCAAACGAGAAAAAATCTCAGGAATACTACAAAAAAGCATTACAGGGCTTTCTTGACCTGGAAATTCTGTATCCGAAGAAAGCGGCCTGCTTGCAGTATGCTTCCTATCGGCTTGCGGAATTTCTGCTGAAAGATACCTCTTATTATGATGTTCAGAGAGCGATAGAACTGCTGAAAGAAACAGCAGATAAAAATCACTGGGCATCCTTTCTGCTGGGCAGATTGTATCTGTTCGGCTCAGGAGATTTGGAACGGAACAGAGAGCAGGCCGTGGCATGGCTGACAAAATCCATGAATGACGGCAATCCTTATGCAGAAGAACTCTTGCAGAACATGCAACAATACGAACGCCGGATGCTGACAGAAACAGCATTCGGTTTATTTGTTGGTCTCAGCAGAATCATTGAAGAAGATTATCACAGAAATCAAAAAAGACTATCTTCACAGGTGGACAGCAAACTACGCCGGATAATCCAGAAAAAGAAAAAAGAGCTTGGCATCAAGGAAGAGCAAGGCCAGAAGATATAATATTTTTGTCATGGAACATTCATATTTCAGGCATAATTTATACGATATACACAAAAAAGTAAAAAAATTTTTCATAAAAAAAACAATTGTATTTTTCATTAGAATATGTTATAATAATGACAAAAGAGATAAAAATGCAAATGTAAATTCTTTGTAAATTTTAACCGGAAAGGGTTGACAAGTATGCTGAATCGTGCTACAATTCGACAGACAGACAGACAGACATGGCATAACTGCGCCCTTTCTACAATCAAATATTTGTTAATCAAAGCGTACTCTATGAGATAATTGTGTCTCATGGGGTGCGCTTTTTTGTAAATAGCTTTCAATAAAAAACAAGGAGGAAATCAATCATGACAAGACACAATGTATTCAAGAGAACGCTTGCTGGTATTCTGGCGGTGCTTACTGTAGCGGTTTATATGCCTGCAAACGTTGGAACAGGAGGGCTTTTCGGCGGTACGGCGATTGTTGCAAGTGCGGAAAGCTTAAGTGCAACAATTGAGACGGACAAAAGTCAAAATTCGTATACAAGTGATGATGGAAATATCACAATTGGTTCAATTAGTCAAGTAGGTGACGGAAACGGTTTTATGTTGTATTGGAATGGTAATTCATCTGCCACTATTACTGCAAACAATAATTATTCTATCACAAAAATTGTTTTGAACAAAGTATGGGGAAATTGGAACGGACTCACAGCAGGACAAAATACAATAGTTACTGATGGTAATACTGCAACAATTGACAACATTTCCGCTACCAGTGTAACATTGAGAAAAGATTCTGCCACCAGTGGTGGGGCACAACTGAAGATAAAATCCGTTACTGTTTACTATACATTATCAGCATCCGTCACTCCCCCGCCCGCTGTCAACACTCTGACCTATGACGGCACAGAACAGGAACTTGTCACCGCTGGTACAGCAACTAACGGCACAATGCGGTATAAGCTCGGCGAAGACGGCACATACAGCAAGGATATTCCGAAAGCAACAGATGCAGGAACTTACACCGTATATTATAAGGCGGTCGGAAATGAAGGCTACGATGACAGTGCAGAAGCAAGCGTGAATGTCACGATTCAAAAGGCTGACTACACTGCCAAAGAAATCGCCGCTATGAAGCCCACCGCCAACACGGTATACTACACTGGCAAGGCACAGACACTCATTGAAATTCCCGAAAATCTGCCGGATGGCGTTTCAATTGGTCTGAAAGAATCCGATAAAAAGCTCAATGCAAGCCAGCTTTGGGGTTCGATTTACGGTGACGGGGGTTGGATTGCAAGTCCTGAACAGACGGAAATTGGCACATATTACTATTATTTCTTAATTCATGGTGATAACAATCATAATGACTATCCGAATACCACAGAATTTACTGATGATGATGCAGAATTTCTTTGCCTGACTGCCAAAATCGACTACAAACCCACCAACCTCACACTCTCCAATCTTGGTGATGCCGTTGTTACAGATTCCAGCAATACCGAAATAACAGACACCTCCGCACTGACCGGCGGAACATACTACATTTACACAAACAAATCCATTGCTGACAGTGATGTCACTGAATCTCTGAACATGGGCTACAAGAAGAATCAGACCTACAACGGCACAAAATATCAGTACCGCTATGAAATCGAAATTCCGGAAGTTCCGGCGGATGGCTATGTGCTTTCTCATACCAATAACTGGGCAGGTAAGGTAGAGACAAATAACCTCTCTGCTCTGCTGATTGGCGAAGACGGCGTTTTCGATAATACAGGCGCAGTTCTCAAAGGCGAGGGAACTTATTATTACGGCGACCAACCCACCGCCGAAAGCGTTCAGATTACAGAAGGCTTTGAAAACGGCATTATTTCCGTTGGGGAAGTATACTTTGCTGAGACAAACGGCACAAAAGTAGATACTCCAGAAATCGGAAAGACCTACTACCTGACAGCGGAAGTATTTGTGGATAAGTCCGCCGAAGCCGAAGACCCCAACAATGATGTGAGTGTATTCTATCTGAAACAGACGGTCAATTATGAAAAACGCCCCCTTGCGGATTGTGAAGTCTATCTCAAAAACGGCGAAACAGAAAAACGTCTGACCGTTAAAAACAATGCTGTGACTGTTCCTGCAAGCACATTCACTTACAATAAAGAAGCGCAGAAGCCTGAAATTGTGATTAAAAATAACGTTCTCGGCACGGAAACCACTCTGACAAGCTCTGATTATACGGATACCCTCGAAGCACAGACAAATGCTGGACAATATTCTGCAACATTCACAGCTGTTGACGATGCAAATTATACAGGCTCTCTGACCGTCAACTGGAGCATTGCAAAGGCACAGGCCGATATTAAGGCGACACCTGTTGAAACTATCATCTATGACGGCGCACCCCTTGACAAAACAGATTTCATTTTTGAGGGTGCAAATGCTGGTTTAGTCAATGATAAAGAGACTTATCCGAATACTGTCGTAACAGTTTCCGGTCAGGATATCACAAATGCTGGGGAAACAACCGCAAATATCAAGATGACTTTTGATAACTATAAAGATATTACTACTTCTGTTGATGCTGTCATTCAGAAGCGAAATGTCAAGGTGACACCTGCTGACAATCAGAGCGCAGTCTACGGCACGGAAGAAGCTCCCAAAATCGCCTTTACAACTGAAAAAGCAGTCGATGAAAACAACGATAATGCATGGGATACAAATACGGGTGTCATTCCTGCTGATGCGGAATCCGTTGACTTTGCGCCCACGATTATCATTAAAGATTTCGATTACACTTACTTCAAGAATAATGCCAATACTTATGAATATCAGCTTTCTGATTATGTACTCGATAACTATACAGTAACTCTTGACGGGACGGCTGTATTCACGGTTGAGCCGAAAGAACTGACTCCGGAAATGTTCGATTTATACGAAACAGATTACACTTTTGACGGCATTAAGAAAAATGCTCCCCAGTATCTTTTCTCTGACGGCACATACAAGGATAAATACGCAACCCCGAAACTGACTGCGAATGATTTCACACAGGGCGGTACAGACCATGCAGTTCTCCCGGGAACTTATACGCTCGAATTCAGCGGACAGGGCGATTATACAGGATTCGTATCATTTGACTGGGAAATCAAATCCGTTCAGGATTATTCGATATTTGCCGCTGTTGACAACAAAATCTATGACGGAAAAGCAGTGATTCCGGCCTCCTATCTCTATGAAACAGCAGACACAGACAAGACTCCCGTCACCACAATCAAGGGCGTAAAGACCACTTATACTTATTATGCCGTGAATGACGGCGAACTGACAAAGCTCGATGGTGCGCCGAAAGATGCAGGGTACTATCGTTTGGAAGTCGGCAAAACCGCTAAAGGCTATACATTCGATAATTGTTATGTAGACTTTGCGATTTATCAGCAGGAAATCGTTATCACTCCCAATGAGACGGGAAAAATCTTCGGTGAGATAGCCCCTGATTTCGCAAATTACAGCTATGATGAAAGTGCTGTCATTGAGGGCGATACTCCTGCAATCACCGGTGAATACGGCCTCGATGATTATGAGGGCAATGTCGGCAGTTATGCCTTTAACATTGGCACACTTGAAGTTGATGATAATAACTATTATCTGACAATCGGCGGAAGATTTTCTGTCACTCCACAGGAACTGACTGACGATAATATCAAGATATTCAAAGAATGCATCATCAGTGATGACGGCTGGTCTCACCCCGGTGACTGCATCAGAGTGACAGGCATCGTAAACGGCGAAGAAATCGAATTAATTCGTCCTGTTTATGATGATAATACCGGAGAATATATCAATACGGATTTTGAATTCATCTCTGCAACAAAAACAAAGAATATCGGTGAATTTTCCGTTCAGATTCAGGGCATCGGCAATTATACGGGCTTTGCAGAGGCCATTGTCAATGTACAGGGCGGAAAGCATTCTGTCACGGTCAAGAACGGCACATTTGCGGACGGCTCAACATCTGCATACTTTACGGATGGAACTGTTATCGCTGTCACCGCCGATAAGCCCGAAGATGGCTATAAATTCGGCTACTGGAAAAAGAACGGCTCCACAATTTCCTACAATCCTACTTATACTTTCCCGGTGACTGCGGATAATATCGAACTGGAAGCCGTTTATGTGGAAGATACTGACGATATTGAGAGATACGGCAATGCACTGATTGACAGTATCACCCCCGATAAGGAAAATAATAAGATTCAGTTCGTTTCCATGGTGAATGTCCCCGAAGACTGCACCATCCTGAAAGCCGGAATCGTTGCAACTTCTGATGCTGAAAAGGCCGAAAATCTCACAGATGAAAATGCAGATTTTGTAAGATATAATGAAAATCTGACTGTGCATAATTTCAAATATACCTGGACAAAATCTAATGTCGGTGAGGATACCTGGTACGTCAGAGGCTATCTTGTTTATCAGGATAAAGATGGCAATATCAAGACCGTTTACAGCGATTTGGCAAAGGCCACTCTTGACGGATATGAAACCATCAAGGAAGATAAAATCCTCGGTACTGCCGTGATGGATTCCGTCATCCCTGACCCGGAAGAAAAGAAAATCCATTTTGTGGCAATGCTCAATGTTCCGGCAGACTGCACTATCAAACAGGCTGGTATTGTCGCCACTTCTGATGCGGAAAAATCTGAAAATCTCACTGCTGAAAATGCAACTTACGTCAGAGCTGATGCTACTACCAAACACAGCTACAAATATACCTGGACAAAGACCAATGTCAATGAAACATGGTATGTCAAGCCCTATCTTGTGTATACCAATGCAGACGGAAAAACATTCACCATATACGGCGAATTAGTGACTGGTAATTTAGATTGATTGATTCTTGCTGACCTATCGGCATAACGGGGAATTCCGTCCAGACGGAATTTTCAGATAAGGAGGTGCATCGACGATGGAAAAGTATACAGAAGCAAAGCTCGAAATCATCGCATTTGAAGCTGAAGACGTGATTACCACATCTAGCGAACTGGACTACGGCGAAGGCGGCAGCGAAGACTAAGTTCGAGTGAACAAACGGAAGCAAGGACTGCACGGCGGTCTGCTGTGCAGTCTTCTGCGAAAAAATCAATATTGCATATGCAATTGATATATTAAAATTCATGATGAAGGAGGATATTCATGAAAAAGAAAAGAAAAAAGCAGAGCATCGGCAAGAAACTGATGAGCAGTGTCCTTGCCATGACAATGGCCGCCGAAATGGTTCCCGGTATGGCAATGGCAGTCAATGCCGCAGTCAGTGAAGAAACTGTCACTGCTCTCACAAAGGCTTATGATGGTGATGAAGAACGCGCAAGAGCCGAACTCGAAGCTCTGTACGAAGCTGGTATCATTGATGAAGATGGTCACATGATAGAACCTGAAATTTGTGAAGACGGCCAGCCTGTCGCACTTGATGACATTGCCACCCGTATTGTCAATGAGGAAGAAACCGGAATCCTGACTGTGAACGGCTATGCGGCAACACGGGAAAAAATCATGGAGCTTTCACAGGCAAAAGGGGTTCTGGAATTAATCCGTGTGATTCGTGAAGGTGAAAATGTCACGATTACAGATGAACACGTTGCCAATTTTGAAAATCTTGTCCAGGGTCTTTCAGACGGGAGTATTGATTTGGAAGAAGCCATCATGAATGGTTCACTGTCTTTGCAGGATGCTCAGAATGAGGAGCAGCAGGCCGATGAGGAACAGCAGGCCGATGAAGAACTGTCGGACGATTCGCAGGGAATCCAGCTTCAGACCCGTTTCATGTCTTCTGCTCCGCTGAGTCAGTCTTCCGGAAATGATTTCCCCTCTACCAAAAGCGGTGAAGGGACAGTCAATGCAGATGCAAACGGCAAGTACACAGCTCCCTGCATCAGTATTCCTGATGAGCCTAATGGCAATTCTGATTATAACGCAAATTACAGTTTCCTGTTGGCTGACCCTCAAAACAAAACCTACTTCACGGATAGCCAATACTGTGGTGTTGTTACGGACGGCGTTATCACACTGACTTGTGATGATACCGCCAAAGTGGGCGGAACAGTCACCGTCAAGGCAACGCTCAACGAGGCACAGTCTTTCCCTGTCAGCTTTGATTATGCAGTTTCCGGCGGTGGTATCGGTGCATCCGGAAGCGGTACTGTCACATGGAACGCTGGTGAAACAGAGGAAAAATCCTTTGAAATCACTGTTGATGCAAAAGGCGAAGAAGATTACTGGAACGGAAGCCTTGCATTTGTCATCAATGTGTTCAACGTGCGGGGTGCATTGCTTGACGGCAATGCTACTATGTGGAACAAAACCATAACAGTTCCTGCTACTGACCATGAGAAAATCAGAAATACTTATGTGTGGGTGCCAAATTCTGTAGCATCCTATACAAACTTCAGTTCAAAAAATTTTGATGATGGCAATTTTAAGCAACGAGGCTATTACAAAATTGTCACTATTGATAGTGATGAAGTCCAAGTTACAGTTAATTATAACTATAAAAGCAATGGAAGTGGCACATACTTTCATGGTTGTTGTTGCCCGGGTGCCGCAGATAGTGACCCGTTTTTTGCGGAATATTCCTATCATCCTCAGTTCCGTTATGTAAGAGGTTCTCTTGGTGATGGTGATTATAGTGACAGTGTTTCTTTCAGAACGACCCCTGGAGAAAAACTGCTCAATATTGGCTTTGCGACTTATCAAGGCAATCCGTCCTATACAATAAAGTCTGTTGATTTGAAAGTAAAAGCTCCTCAAACGAAAACACAAATTGAAAGCGTTTCTGTTCCAGAGGGAACATACTACAGCGGTCAGGTTGTGCCGATTACGATTTATACAAGCACCTATGTCGTACCGACTGCGGACACCAAGCTCATGGTCAACGATGTAGAATGCGCCCTGCTGGATGAAGTGGGCGTGGAAACCAATAAACTGACATTCGCCTACACTGTCAAGGATGTAGATACAGGTGCAATCAATGTCACCGGAATAAAAGACGGCGGAAAACTGAAAAATTACGGCGGAAAAGATGTCACGATTGACGGCAATTTTCCACAGACCAACTTCGGCACAGATAAGGGCGTAACCCTGATTTCCAGCGTCAAGCAGAATGAGCTGGACTTTGCAAACGTCAAGTACGGCATCAGCGATGATGAACCCGGTCAGCAGGTCATGACCGTACTGATTCCGTTCAAATCTGATGCAAAAAAACAGTGGATTGCTAATGAAAATGAAGAATGCACAGTAAACGGTAAGAGCATTGAAATGCCCCTCCCCGGTATGCCCAACGCAACAGTAGGAACTTACCTCAGAGGTGCGTACTTCTCCTATGATAACGGCAAAACACGCTATCCTGTCTATATCGTGGATAATGCCGGGGAAGAGGACGTTGCTTTAGCGGTTCGTTTTGCACCGCCCATGAATCTGAATGCTTGTCTTCGTCAGGATACTATCAATCTTTTCATGGATACAACTGTCGGCATTTCTGATGCGACAACATACCTCGATACATGGGAAAATGCTCAGACCGATTTGCAGGGTTATGCTTATTTTGACGGCACAGGAAAAGATTCTGCTTCTATCGTGGTTGGAAAAGAATATAAATTCTATACAAAGGGAGCTTTGCTGTTTGACCCTGATGAATATATCCTCCGTGGTGATGCCGATTTCTCCGAAAATACAGACAAAGAAAACGGCTATCTGAATTATGATGACGGAAATCATGTTCTTTTGGCAGATGCGGAACACCCGGAACACCGTTATGATGTCGAAATTGTGGCAAATGATGCGCTCTATAACGGAATTGCACACGGTTTCAGAGCAGAGGACACAGCAGCCCTCACATTGAAGTATTATTGCAGTAATCGAAAGAAGTTCACTTTCACTGACCCGAAATATTTCACATGGACAAGCAGTAATCCCGATGTAGCCAGCATTACCATGAACAGTGACGGCACGGCAGATGTTTCCATTACAGGAAATCCCGGTGATGTGGAATTTACACTGCATGTCAGCAACGGTACGGAATCGAAAGCATATAATCTGTCAACTGTTAAGCTGACAGTTCTTGAGGGTAAGACACCATTTCTGAATATTTCTAAATATTCACAGCTCCGTCAGGCTCTGACCTATACAGATGTTGATATTGCATTTGCTTCCAATGTAACAGTCCGCAATAATCAGGCCGGTCACGATACAACCACCTATACCGCAAAACTCTATAAAGCAAAGGCCATTGACGGCGAAACTGACAAATACGAAAAAGACGGTGAAGAAGTCATCTGGTCTGGCGATTTCAACAGCACAGTAGAAGAACTGCTGACACATATCACCGTACCCGGCGACCAGTTGACACAGCCTGGTGCATATGCCATTGAAATCAGCACGAAATATCTCGGCGGTGAGGTTGATGGCAGACCGACTTCCGAACAGAGTAATCTTTCTGCTTCAGCTTATATTGTGGCCAAGCAGGCTCCTGCTGTTATCCGTCTGAACAGACTGGAAAGCTATTATGTCAAGAGCGGAGAGATTCCGGAAATCGGCTATACCGTAGTATCGGGAACTGATACCACACAGGTAGAATATACCATTCAGAAAACCGGCGAAGAAGTCAGCGAAAGAATGACAGCTTCCGGCGGTGTGATTCCGTTCACGGCCGATAAGCCCCAGACTCTCAAAGAAGCATATACTATCACAGTTTATGCACGAAATAACGAAGCCGAAGACTGGAGCATAGACTCCATGCTTCTGACCGTCTATAATCCTGATATTCTGCATCAGATTGTTGCAGATGTCACCTCTGGAGAAATCGGCGGTACGACAGACGGTACTGGTGAACATGCTGATAATACAACCATCAATATGGACAATCACGGCAAACTGAGCAATTATGGCATCAGCAACGGCAATTATCAGCTCACTTATGAAGATTTGACTGCACTCCGCACAGATATGAGTCTGCAAAAGATTGTTTCTGTGAACTACGGCGAAGCGGCGTATGGTCTGCTTTCTGATAAAATGCAGTGGAACTCCAGTAACAGCGACCTTGTCAGCGTGAACTATGAACAGGGCGGACTTTATTCTGATATTCGCAATTACAGCTATACTTCCTATACTCCGGCTACAGATTTACTGCTTGTCGGCAAGGGTGAAACGGGTGAAGAGAAAGTTACTATCACGGCAACTCATGCCAAAACAGGCATTGCATCCAGCTTTGATGTAACCACAAAAACGCTCAAAGACCAACTGTATGTATTCCAGTTCAGTCCGGCAGTCAAGACAGATGTCATCTATACCAACGGCAAGGGCGTAAAGCGCACGCTTTCCACCAACGACAAGGGCGAATTAGCCGTTTATGAACCTGATGGCATTGCTGGTTCCGTCATGACGATGTCCAGAAATGACGGAAAGACCTATGTCGGCACGCTGTTCCAGTCAGATTTGCAGACTGGTGAGCAGGATGTTGCTTCCTTACAGCTTTATCCGTGCAATAATATGCGTCTGCGTGAGATTTCCAATGCAACTCTGACATTCCTCAATCCTGATGGCACAAAATACAACGGTGCAGTCACAATCCGTGGCGGTGTCTATAAGAATGATGTATACTGCCCTGATGCGAAAATTCGTCTGACTGAAAACGGTGCGGAACTTGATGGTCGGAGTGATATTAAAGCTACTGTAAAAGACGGAAAACTTGAATTGCATCTTGACCCGACACAGTTCAAGAATGACCCCAATAATAATGTCGAGGAATACGGTGGTGCACAGCCTGGAGATAATATCACCTATGTATTTGAATACCGTTTTGCAGATTCTTATCTGCCGGGGTATGTGATGCTGAATGCGGCCACGGATTTGGAAGGGGATTCCAGTCCGAGTGATGCTGTTGTTAACATGAAGAAACTCAGAAACGATGGAGACGAAAATCACGAAAATAACGTAAATTTACCTCAGATTATACGTCAGACATTCCGTCAGTACTTTGACGGTCAGCCAGAGCCGACAACCAGCAATGTGATTGATTATACCATGAATATTGGTATTTCTAACCGTTTCAATAAAGCAGACCTGTATACTGATGTGGCACTGCCGAACGAACATACTACTCCTGATGAAAGAGGCTATTTATCCTACAGCGGTGATACTGTCACCAGACTGGAACTCCGTGATAAAAATACCAATAAGAAACTGACCGGTCAGGTTGAGAATAACCAGACCACAGCAGACCAGATTATTCAGTTATCGGATTTGGAACAGTCCACGCTGTTTGTTTTCCCGTTCTCCTCGATGCCGATTTCACGCAACATTTATACCATGACCGACAGCGATATGAAAAAAGATGGTCTCACTGACCAGGGCAGTTATCCGCATCCAAGTACTGCTGTACAGGCCGTCTTTGTACGCAATGGCAATTCAATAGTCAAGTACGAAAATCTTCCGTTTGGTGTGACAAATCTCTCCAACCAAAGAGACCTGACTTCTTCAAACGGCGGTGTGAAAGACGTTGCTGTCAGTGTCAATGACCTGTTGGCTACGAATATGAATTTCACTGACATCTTTAAAGGCGTTGATGCAGGCGAAATGCTGGAAAAGGGATTTGCATTCTTAGGCGGTACAGTGTTCTCGGCCATGAAGTCTGCGATTGATGTATTGATTGTTCCGACAGAAGACCCGAGTGTATTCCGTGTTGTAGTGATTCTTCTCGGAGATGACCGTGTGCATAATAGCGAAACAGGCTTTAAACCGTTTGCTTCTGTAGGCGATACCAATCTTATTGATGATACTGACCCTAATTCGTTCAACGGCAATGAACAAAGTGATGGTGGCTTGGGACTCAATACCGGATATCTTACCTCTAATGCCTTTAGGAAGATAGGAGGAAAAGACTGGGATGTCTGGGGTTCTAAAGCAGATATTACAGTCAAAGATAAAAAAGGCAAGAAAACGACAAGTGAGGGTGGCTTGACAGATAGTTTCGGAAAAGGTTTCCAGGGAAGAAAAGTAATTTCTGCTGTTCCTTATGGTACGCTTGTATTTGATGCAAGCATCGGCAAGCCGTTTGGCAATAAATGGAACCTTGATGTCCGTGGCGGCAGCGTTGGTGTCAATGCCGATTTAGGCTATGAATGGACAAATAACTTCTTTGTTGGTCCTGTTCCCTGCAATGTTGTTCTTGGAATCATAGGAGAGATAGATGCTGAAGTGCGCTTTGCAGATAAAACGCATGAAATGGCATTGCTGGTGGATTTCGGAGTTGGTATCACTCTTAAAGCATTTGCAGGCATCGGCGTTGACTTTAGCTGTATTGTAGCCAAGATAGGTGTCTTCGGCGAAGTGGGCGCATACTACAATCTCCATTATCTGTATGACCCGAATTATCAGGACCTCAATGATATGGAAAGCCTCAATAACCCCGGTCAACTCAGCACCACTGACAAGTACAAGGAAAAAATGTATGGCCATAAGATTGACATAAAAGGACAAGTCGGTGCCAAATTTGAATTTAAGTTCTTGCTTGTCAAATATGAAAAGACCCTCTGCTCTGTCGGCTTTAACTGGTCGAAAAAATGGGACGATTTTGACGAAATCATGACTGCTTGGGAAAAACAGGGCTATACTCATTTGTCCGGCACGACTTCAAACGGCAAGAAATATGATGCAGACCTGCTTGCTAACGGAACAGCCCAGGTTACTGTTGATAACGGCGGCACAATCGAAAACCGTAATTATTTAAAAATGGCTCCAAGAATCTCTCTCATGAATGCGAAAAATGCACCGATGCGTGAATCTGCTGACGGAATGATTGAACTGCAAAGTAATGCATATCCTTATGCTAACCCCGTTCTGACAGATGATGGCAGTCTTATGCTTTATCTCTCTGACAATAATAATCCGGATGCACCGGAAAGCGTGGTTTGCTATACCGTCAAGGACGAAAACGGCAACTATGTTGATATGGGCAGAGTGGACACTTCCGAAGGAAATATTCTTGCTGATACGGATGTTGTTGTAAGTGGTACACACGATAACGCATTTGCAGCATGGGTAAAGCAGATGGATTCCCCCGAAAAGGAAATGAATGACGAAATCACTTATGACGACCTTGGCATGATGCTGAATGCAACCGAAATTTATGGCAGTTCTTATGTCAATGGTGAGTGGAAAACAGAACAACTGACAGATAATACTGTTGGTGATATGTCTCCGACTATCGCAAGCAGTGGAAACAAAGCCATTGTTGCATGGCGCAGTCTGAGTGCTACTGAAATGCCTGAGGAAGACAGTGAACAGGATATTACTGCAATGTTCAATGCTGAAAACAGCATCAACTACCGCATCTTTGACGGAAATCAGTGGAAAGATGCACAGATTGCCTATAACGGTTCGGCAGGTACAGTCAGTGCAGTCGATTCCGCAATGCTCCCCGATGGTACATCCCTTTTGGTTTACACTGTTCGTACAGGTGAGGAAAATACCAGCACAGAGACATTCTATACCATCATTGACCCGAATGGTGATGTTCTGACCACCGGCCGTCTGACAAATGACGATTACACTGACACAAATGCACAAGTGACAGCAGTCGGCAATCAGTTCGTTGTTGGCTGGTATTCTGAACATGCCGCAGGCGAAGATTACGGAGAAGAAGAATCAGAGGAATCAGAAGAAGATTCATCAGAAGAAAAGCAAATCATCGTAAGTCATGACATTGGTCTTGCAAGAATCAACGCCAATGGCAGTGTAGATGCGGCATTCCCTGAAAGTATCGGCGGTAAATCCGGTTCTTCCATCGGTGCAGATTTCCACTTCTCCGCACCTGCAAATAATGATGACCTCAGCAAGCTTTCTATCGTCTGGTCTCAGCAGAAAGACAGCGATGAGGCAGAAGATACCGGCAAGTATCAGCTCAATGCAGTACGCTTCTATGATGAAAATGGTGTGATTGGTGTAACAGCACAGACAAAGATTGCGGAATCTGCAAAGAACTATAAAATTGACAGCTTCGATACCTACACAGATACAGACGGCACAGTCAATGCTGTTCTTGTTGGCAGTGATTACAACTCCATTGACGGAATCGTTGCTTATGACACCATTGACCTGACAGATTTGCCTTTCGATGTTGTAGATGATGAAGGCCAGACATCAGATTATCTGACAATTCTGGAACAGGAACCCATTACCAGTATCAAGCTGGCAAAAGGCGTATTCGAGGAAACTGCAATTGATGTAGATGCAACTGCTGATATTACCAATATGATGCCTGAATTGGAACAGCCGATACAGTTTACCGTTAAGAATACCGGTACTGCCAAAGTCAACCATGTGAGTGCCGAAGTAAACGGTCAGACTCAAGAATTTACAAATCTGAATCTTCTTCCGGGGCAGTCTGCTGTTCTGACATTCGGGTACCGTGTACCGCAGACTGTAAGCGATATTAGTTATACCCTGACGGCTGACGGAATCGGCACAGCAACCGGAGAGATGGAAATCAACCTTCCGGATGTTGCTATCACAGAGATGAAAGTCACACGTGAGGGCAATATGACAAGAGATATTCAGGTCATTCTTGGCAATAGCTATGGAATCCCGCTGGCTGGCAGCAATAAGACTGTGAAAATGGCATTGTACAAAGATGCCAGCCATACAGAACCCATTGGTGATATTATCACAATTGACCCGTCTGTATATCAGGATATTGACGATAATATTTATACTTATCAGCAGACAGTCAATGTAGCAGACCTTATCGGCGATGCTGAAGAAGTCCCTGAAAATGGTGTTTATATCTTCGCTCATGCGTGGATAGAAGATGCAGAAGAACCTTATACATTGAACAATGATGCTATGGTTGTCGTTAAGGGTCTCCTGTCGAAGTACGAAAGCCAAATCAATATGAATGCTGCACTCAGCGGCGATGCAGATACTGGTTACACCGTTTTAGCAGACATCAGCAATAATTCACTTCAGACTGCTGAAATTGGTACGGTCGTAGCAGATATTATAGACAGAAAAAACAGAGTCCTTGCAAGTGTGCCTCTTTCTGACAGTGATTTGACATTGCAGGGCGAAGAAACACAAAGTTTCTCCGTTCCAGTACCGGAATTCAAGGGTGAACCTGTTCAGATTTCCTTGAGAACATCAGAAAAATCTGTCTTCCTTGATGCTCAGACAAATGGCGGTACAATTGAAGCAGCAACAATTTCCCTGACTGCGGATAACAAGCCTGCTGGTATGCTGCCGGAAGCCGCAAGAAATGGATATGCCTTTAATGGCTGGTTCACTGCACCGACAGGCGGCGAACAAATCACAGAGGATACCGTATTAGAGGGAGGCAGTACCATCTATGCCCAGTTCACATACGTCAAGCAAGACCAGAATTTCACCATTGCGATGGAAGATTATAACTATGACGGTACGGCGCATACCCCGACAATCAACGGCACACCTTACGGCAAAGTCACAATTGACTACTTTGACGCTGATACCGACACCCAGCTTGCTGAAGCTCCTTCCGAAACCGGACATTATCTGGTAAAAGTTTATGCTGACGGCAATTTCTATTATCATGATGCACTCCGTACTGCTGAATACTGGATTACTACAAAGGATATGTATCATGTCACAG
>DJXC01000049.1 GCA_002449575.1 Ruminococcus sp. UBA7014 | reverse complement strand
CCCGCCAATCTGATAAGGATTATTTTTTATCTGATAATCCAGTGCAATTTCATAATCGCCTTCTTCACAAAGCAATACTTCACTGTCTGTTCCTGTTTCAACAGAAGAAAGATAATCTGTCAAGACCTGTGTATCTGTCTGATTCTGATAATCTGTATATCGTATCAGCAATGCACCCCGACCGAATGCCTGCTTCTGTACCTGAAAAATTTCGTCATAGCCTTCCCAGTCGTCAGCAATCGAAAGTGCAGTACTGCCGTTGAGCTGGTCAATCATTTGTTCCAGATGAAAAAAAAGCGGCATTTGTTCTCCGGCATTTTTCAAAAACAACAATCTGCCTTTTTCGTCTGTAGAAGTCCGGGTATAGTCAGAAACAAAAAATTCTCCCAGTTCCCAACCGTAGTGCGGGTCTTTTGATGTGACTGCCAGCGATTCGGAATAGCCTGTATTTTTTCCGGTACTGACTGTTTTTCCTAGCTGATACTGATTTTCGGCAGATGCCGTAATTTCGGAAAAAAGAAGAATTCCTGCCGCAAGCAGTGCCGGATATTTCATTTTCTGTTTCACAGCATAGCCCCTTTCTGAAAATTTTAGGCAGTTTCACTATATTTTTATTATACACGAAAATCGTTTTTATGTCAAGAAATATTTTTCAGACAAACCCTTGACAAATCCTGAAAAATGTGTTAGAATAGGGAAAGCGGTATAGATAAACAAGAAACATTATGAAAGAAGGAGATTTTTAAATGGAAATGCCGTTTCAGCCCAATTCGGGAAAAAATCTTACAATCAAAACTGATTTCGGTCAGTATGCGCGTTATCCAGTTAAAACCCATGTCATCATGAAAGATGATGTCATGACAGATGTTCTTGATAAATATGTCTGCCCTTATCTGGAAAAGGGCGATACTATTTTTATTTCAGAAAAAATTATTGCTATTACACAGGGCAGAGCTTTTCCGATTGATGAAATCAAGCCTTCTGGTCTGGCAAAATTTCTCAGCAAGTGTGTTGTCAAGACCAATTATGGCATTGGTCTTGGAATGCCGGAAACAATGGAACTTTGTATCCGTGAAGTAGGCCGTCCGAAAGTGCTGTTTGCAGCAGCCTGTGCAGCAGTCGGAAAGGTTATCGGCAAAAGAGGCGTTTTCTATAATATCTGCGGCATGAAAGCCCGTGCAATTGACGGTCCGTGTGACAACACGCTGCCGCCTTATAACCGTTATGCAAAAATGGCACCTGACAAGCCTGATGAAGCTGCTGCAGAACTTGCAGAACACTGCGGCTGTGATGTTGTCATTATTGATGCAAATGATATTGGCGCAAACGTTCTCGGCAAAAGCAGACCCGACCTGCCAGATGCATTCGGCGAACAGGTATTCGGCGACAATCCTCATGACCAGGACTGCCAGCAAACCCCGATTTCTATCGTCAGAAAAGTAGCATAAATCATAAACGCTTTGAAGGAAAGAAGTAAGAAATTCCCCTGCTTCCAGAGAAATGCCGGTTGGTGCAAGGCATCAGGCAGAAATTTCTGAAATACATTCCGGAGCGGATTTCCTGAAAGATTTCCGATTAGGGAAATACGGAACAATGCACGTTACAGCATTCCAAAGGTTCGGCGGATTTCCGCCTGACAAACTGAGGTGGTACAGCGGTATCTTGTCGCCCTCTGCACGACTGCGGAGGGCGTTTTTATTTTTTGAGGTGGTATTCCTGAAACTTGACGAAAAATCCAGAAAAAAAGCTCTGCTTTTACTGATAATTCTTATGATTGCCATGCTGATTCCCATGAAAATCCAGTACAAAGACGGAGGCACTGTTGCATATAAAGCCGTACTTTACAGCGTGACAAATCTGCATCAGCTGACTACTCAGAATTACAGAACAGGTACAATACAGGGAACAGAAATCAGCATTTTATTCTGGACTGTCTATGACAATTCCCAATTTGTTCCGGATAATATCGAACATGTTCTGTCTCCGGCAGAATAAAATAAATTTTAAATAAGGAGTATATATTATGACTGTTTTTGAAGAACTCGAAAGACGTGGTCTGCTTGCACAGCTGACAGACCGTGAAGAAATTGAAGAATTAATCAACGCCGGAAAAGCCACTTTTTACATTGGTTTTGACCCGACTGCAGATTCTCTGCATGTTGGTCATTTCATGGCACTGTGCCTGATGAAGCGTCTCCAGATGGCTGGCAATAAGCCGATTGTTCTGCTTGGCGGCGGTACAGGCATGATTGGTGACCCGTCCGGCAAAACCGATATGAGAAAAATGCTCACTCCGGAAACAATCGCTCATAATATTGAATGCTTTAAAAAACAGATGAGCCGTTTTATCGACTTTTCTGATAATAAGGCTATCGCTGTCAACAATGCCGACTGGCTCATGAATCTGAACTACGTTGAACTGTTAAGAGAAGTCGGTGCAAATTTCACCGTCAACAGAATGCTTGCTGCTGAATGCTATAAGCAGAGATGGGAAAAAGGTCTGACTTTCCTTGAATTCAATTATATGATTATGCAGAGTTACGATTTTTACAGACTGTTTCAGGATTATGGCTGTAATATGCAGTTCGGCGGTGATGACCAGTGGTCGAACATGCTGGGCGGTACAGAATTAATCAGACGTAAACTCGGCAAAGATGCTTATGCAATGACTATCACGCTTCTGCTCAACTCCGAGGGCAAGAAGATGGGCAA
>DJXC01000096.1 GCA_002449575.1 Ruminococcus sp. UBA7014 | reverse complement strand
TGCTATGTCTTTTGATGAATTTGAAGTCCTGGCTGCAAAAAGAGTCGCTGAAATCGTGATGGCGATGTGCGAACGGGAATGAAAACGAAAGCAGAAGAAATTACATTTCGGGACTTTGCCGGAATCGACTTCGGGAAAGGAAAAATGCAGGCTGTTTCCGGTGATATGCTTCATGTGGAATATCCGTCCGGAATTCGCCTGATAGTAAGGGCATACAGATATAAGCCGTATTATGTCATGCTTGCGAAAGAAAATACTTTTCTGTCAACGGTGTATTGTTATTCTAAAGCAGAAGTCTTGTCTTATGTCCGGAATCTGAACAGAGACATTCAGACAGGAAAATATAAAAATAAGAATACACTCCGGGAACAGGTATGCCAGATAGTGCAGGAAAGAAATCTCACCAGTTACATGAATAATACAAAATGGTACAGACTTCTGAACATTGTCAATGAGAAACTGCCGTTCCGTCCGCCTTATATATATAAACTGCTCTCTGATGCGCCGGACAGAGAAGACATTCAGCCGTTCCGGCATCTTCCGGATTCACCTCAGTGCTGGTGCGGAGAGTGCTTCGCAAATTACAGATTCTATGAAATCGAATGGGTCAGGATAACGCCGAAATATGCCGTCAATCACGGCGGAAGGCTTATCGAAAATCTCGAAATCTTTGACGAAACAGAAGAACTGATTCAGAAATTGGAAAAGGCGCATATCCCGTTTGAAAGAAATGACAGGGATATTATCATTTATGGTTATCGCTAAAAAGCAGGGAAGTCCGGAAGGATTTCCCTGTTTTTACTTGAAAGGTGTGGTATCATATTTATCTCTTAGCTTTTTAAGGGCTTTCTTTTCCAGTCTGGAAACGTAAGAACGGGAAATATCCAGTTTTTTGGCAACTTCTTTCTGTGTCAGCGGAATATGATGATATAATCCGTACCGATAAATCATAATTTCAAGTTCCCGTGCATCAAGACACTGTTCCAGAAAATCATATAACTGCTTGGAATGAATCGAATATTCAACTTGTTCTTCAAGATTTGTGCCGTCTTCGAGGGTATCCATCAGAGTGAGTGTGTTTCCGTCTTTGTCAGTCATGGCAGGTTCATTCATATGTACGTCAGAAAGATGTTTTTTCTGCGCCCGGAAGTGCATCAGAATTTCATTTTCCACACACCGGGAAGCATAAGTGGAAAATTTAGTATTCTTATGATAATCAAACGTATCTACTGCCTTGATTAAGCCAAATGTTCCGATAGAAATCAATTCTTCCTGTTCTTCACTTCCGTGATATTTCTTGACAATATGAGCGACTAACCGGAGATTATGTTCAATCAGTCTGTGCCGGGCTTTCTGATTTCCTTGTTCCATCTGTTCAAAACAGGCGAGTTCCTCTTTTGGATTCAGCGGTTTGGGGAACATATTGGGCGTATCAGCGTGCAGAATCCAGAAAAACAGCCTGCTGAAAATTGTGAAAAACATAACAGCGTACCCCTCTCTTATCAGTCATATATTATAGTATATGCCAGAGGGCTTTTTTATGTGAATCCAAACCGGATTTTATTTTTCTTCAGTTGACTTCTGATAACTTATATGCTATAATTAAAACTGTGCGAAATCGACAGATTTCAGCAAAATATCAGAACAGGAGAAAACCAATGTCAACTTTAAAAGAAATCAGAATCGGACAAACTGCCCGAGTAAAAGAAATCGGCGGTGACGGCGCACTTCGTCAGCATTTTCTGGATATGGGAATTATCCCCGGAACAGAAATTACAGTCGTCAAGTATGCACCAATGGGCGACCCGATGGAAATCCGTCTGCATGGCTATGAATTAACTATTCGTCTTGCAGATGCCGAACAGATTACAGTCTGTCCCATGACGGAACAAAATAGTTCTCCGCCAAAAAAATCTGCATATCAGAAAACCGAACACCCCGGACTCGGCGAAGGCGGAAGATTTCATACCAAAGGTGACGGCAATCCGCTTCCGGAAGGCACTGTGATGAAATTTGCACTTGTCGGCAACCAGAACAGCGGAAAAACAACTTTGTTTAATCGGCTGACTGGCTCAAATCAGCATGTTGGTAACTTCCCCGGTGTCACCGTAGACAGAAAAGACGGCACAATTAAGGGTCATTCTGATACGCTGATTACAGATTTACCGGGGATTTATTCCATGTCACCATACAGCAGTGAAGAAATTGTTTCCCGGAATTTTGTTCTGCAAGAAAAACCTCATGCAATTATCAATATTGTTGATGTGACAAATATCGAACGAAATCTGTATCTGACAATGCAGCTTCTGGAAATGGATATTCCCATGGTTGTCGCCCTGAATATGATGGACGAACTGACCGCTAACGGCGGCGGTATTGATGTCAACCGCATGGAGAAAATTCTTGGTGTTCCGGTTGTTCCCATTTCAGCAGCCAGAAACGAGGGGATTGAAGAACTGGTGGAACATGCCGTGCATATTGCGCATTATCAGGAATGCCCCATATATCAGGACTTTTGCAGCAAGTCAGAACATGGAGGAGCAGTCCACAGATGCATTCATGCTATCAGCCATCTGATTGAAGACCATGCCGAACGTGTCGGTCTGCCCTTGCGGTTCGCTGCCGGAAAGGTCATAGAAGGCGATTCCCTGATTATTTCTCAGCTCAGTCTGGAACAGAACGAAAAAGAAATGATGGAACATATCGTTCTGCAAATGGAACACGAACGGGAACTTGACCGAAGTGCCGCCATTGCAGATATGCGGTTTTCTTTTATTCAGAAATTATGCGAAGAAACTGTGACAAAGCCACATGAAAGCAAGGAACATATCCGCAGCCGGAAAATTGATACGGTTCTGACCGGAAAATATACAGCCATTCCCATGTTTGTCTTGATTATGGCACTGGTTTTCTGGCTGACATTCAGTGTAATAGGTGCATGGTTACAGGGTCTTCTGGAACAAGGAATTGCATTCCTGACACAAGCTGCTGATACGGCTCTGACCAATGCCGGCACAAATGAAGTGATCCACGGTCTGATTATCAAAGGCATTTTTGAAGGCGTAGGCAGTGTGCTGAGTTTTCTGCCGATTATTATCACATTGTTCTTTTTTCTGTCAATTCTGGAAGACAGCGGCTATATCGCACGGGTTGCATTCTTTATGGATAAGATTCTCAGAAAGATAGGACTTTCCGGAAGAAGTATCGTTCCGCTGCTCATTGGTTTCGGTTGTTCTGTTCCGGCAGTCATGGCGACAAGAACACTGCCAAGTGAACGTGACCGCAAAATGACAATTCTGCTGACACCGTTCATGAGCTGTACAGCAAAATTACCGATTTATGCGTTTTTTGTGAATGCGTTCTTTCCGGAGAAAAAAGGACTGATTATGACAGGATTGTATCTTCTTGGAATTCTTGTCGGCATACTGGCTGCATGTCTGTATAAAGGAACAGTTTTCCGTGGGGAAGCCGTTCCGTTTGTGATGGAACTGCCAAATTATCGTCTTCCTGGAATCAGAAACGTTTCGCAGTTGTTGTGGGAAAAAGCAAAAGATTTCTTACAGAGGGCATTTTCTGTTATTCTGATTGCAACTGTTGCCGTATGGTTTTTACGGAATTTTGATATGCATCTGCATCTTGTCAATGATGATGAAGGCAGTATTCTGGCGAATGTTGCCGGGCTGTTTGTGCCATTGATGAAGCCCATTGGATTAGATGACTGGAGAATTCTGGTATCATTGGTCTGTGGCTTTATGGCAAAGGAAAGCGTGGTTTCCACACTGAATGTGCTGTATCCGGGAGATGTCAGCACAGCCCTGAGTTCGCTGAGTGCCATATCGTTATTAGTCTTTTCTCTGCTGTATACGCCCTGTGTAGCAGCGATTGCTTCCATCAAGCGAGAACTTGGCGGAAAATGGGCAGTCATTGTTGTTGTCTGGCAGTGTGTGATAGCGTGGCTGCTGTCACTGGCAGCATATCTGATTTTCTCAACGACAGGAGTGGTTTGAATGCTGAATCTGATTGATATTATTTTAATTATCCTGATTGGTGCAGCCCTTACCGGAGCAGTTTTCACCTGTATCAGGAACAAGAAAAACGGAAAAAGCTGTGGCTGTGGGTGCAGTCAGTGCAGCGGCTGCGGAGCGAAACAAAAGAATCCGGAAAGTTCACAAAAAATTCACAAATAAGATTCTGAAATGTGCTATAATAGATTCCGTACTGTAAAAAAATAAAGATTTCCCGGAAATTTCCGGAAAATGTTTTCTTGAAAGGATGCGTTAATCAATGAGTAAGAATTATGACGAACTTAGTTTCACAACACGGGCGATTCATGTCGGGAATGATGCCGATACTGCTACCGGTGCAATTGAACCGGCAGTTTACATGGCAAACAGCTTTCTGCTGCC
>DJXC01000098.1 GCA_002449575.1 Ruminococcus sp. UBA7014 | reverse complement strand
ATTTTATTTTTATCCGGTGCATGGTCAGTTATCTGCATTCCGTCTCTTTATGGAAACGGTCAGATAGTGGCTACTGCCACCGCCTGTCTGCTACAGATTCTGCTTTGTCTGCCGATGCTTGCACTCCGGACAGGCACATTCACTCATCAGGTACGCACACACAAAACGCTTGGTATCGTCTATATTTTATTTTTCTTGCTATGTGGTGCAAACGGTTTTGCACAGCTATGGGAAGCCGCTCCGCCACAGCTTCTGCCGTCCTCCGGAAAGCTGACTGCCGCTGTTCTGATAGCACTGACCTGCTTCTACACCAGTTCTGCCGGACTGAGAGCGACAGCAAGAGCCGCACCGATTGTTATGAGCTTATTCATGATTTCTCTGCTTGTACTGATTTTGGGTGCGTGGAGACGTGCCGATTTAAGCCGCCTTTCCTTCGAGACTGAAAATTTTCTGCCCGGCTTGAAAACTTATTTTTCTTTAAGCGGTGAACTTGCAGCAGTCTGGATATTATCTGACAATCTGCGAAATCATAAAAATATTGCTGTCAATCTTTATTTGACAGCAAAAGCCATTTTCTGTATTTTAATATTAGTGTTCAGCATAACCGCCGGAAGCCGCCTGATGTATCTGAATGGCTATCCGTTTTTTACGCTGACTGCCCTCTCACAGCCTTTACAGGGTCAGAGAGCTGATGCGCTTTATATTCTTGTATTTGTGATGCTTCATATTATGCATACTACTTTGCAGACCGGCATTGTTGAGCATATCTCCGAACAGATGTATCCCATTGCTGAAAAATGGTCTGCTCCGGTATCTCTGATTTTTATGCTGATACTTGCCTATTTTTTCAAAAGCAGCATACTGGAAAATATCATATTCTGGTCACTTCCGGTTTTAGTTTTCGTCATACCACTGACATTCCGAATCCGACAGTTTGCACAGAATCTCCGCAGAAAGGAACATGTCTATGAAATCTCTTAAAACAATTTTGCCTTTTCTCTGTCTGCTGCTGACCGGATGCACTTCCGAAACGATTTCCGACAGACTTTATACACAGTCTATTGGACTGACCTGTAATGGAAAGTTAAGCTTCTACACAGAAGATTTCAATCAGGAAGTCAGCCCTCCTGTAGAAGGCATCAGCATTGCAGAAGTTCTTCGGCAGGAAGAATCCCTCAACGGCGGAAAAGTTTTTATCGGGCATACAGAATTATTATGTCTTGACGGCACATGCACTTTGAATCCGGCAGAAGAGTTATTATTTGAGAAAGGGCTTTCTCCGGCATGTAAAGTTCTGTACGCCAAGCCGGACGAATATTTTCAGAATCCTGAAAATACTGCTATGATTCACATGATACGCATGTCCGAACAAAACGGCTTGTTAAGCACTACTGAACTTGCCACGGCTCTGAACGAATGGCACGGCATCTGGGAAACGGCTCTGCTTCCGGTGCAGAAACCGGAGCAGAGTGTTCCGGGGCTGGTTCTGCTTCATAAAGATGGTCACTGCACGGAACTTTCTGATTTCGCTGCACATGGCATGTACTGGCTCAGACGGAATACAGGCAGTTTTACCATGACATTACAGACTCCTGACGGCGAAAAAGATATTTTAATCCGCAGCATCCGGACAGAAAAGCGCATAGAAAACGAAGAATTATATTATCATGTTATCATCAGGACAGGTACACCCGAACTGAATGACACTTTGCAAAGGCTGGTGCAGAAACAGTGCATTTCTGCTCTGGACGAAATGACGAAAGCCGGGGCAGATGTCATAGGCATACAAGACCTGCTTGAAAATTCCGACATCAAACCTCAAAAAGATATGCCTCTGACGATTCAGCTTTCAGTCACAGTGCAGTAATTTCTGCCCGGAAAGCGATATTTTTCCGGGACTTCAAGCTTTTTGAGTTCATGAACCGTTTTCAGGCGCAGGAGCGGTGTATATACACCAAACTGACCATTTTCCTTTTGAACGGTATAACCGGAATCTAAAAGCTCATTACCGTCATTTCCAAGAATAACAATCACAAACATTTCCGGATGTTCCCAAACACTGTCGATATATTTTACTTTTTCCTTTTTGAGTACAATTTCACAAGCCTGTTCAAGCGTAATCATCAGAATAACTCTTTCTTGAGATAGACAGAATCTTTTTCTGTAATTTTCCGGATAACCCTGCACGGATTTCCGGCAGCGAATACACCTGCTGGAATATCTCTTGTCACGACACTCCCTGCCCCGATGACAGAGCCTTCCCCTATTGTCACCCCTCCGCAGATGGTCACACCACTCGCAAACCAGCAGTTGTCCTCTATTATGATGGGCTTTGCATATTCAATATCATATAAATCACCGTTTTCCCGATATTTCATATTTCTTTCAGAATATAAAAGCGAGTGCAACGGTGTTGCTATTGTGCAGTTAGGTCCGAAAAACACATCATTTCCGATTCTGACCGGACAGCAGTCCAGTACTGTAAAATTAAAATTCGCAAAGCATCTGTCTCCAAACCATGTAAACTGCCCGTAATCGAACTGAATCGGTCCTTGCAGATATAATTCCTTTCCGGCATGAGGAATTAACTTTTCAAGAATCTTTTTTCTTTTTTCGGTTTCGTCCTCATAAGTATCATTATAATCTTTTGAGAGTTTATGCGCTGTTTTGCGCATTTCCGTTAATTCTTCACCGGAAGCATCATAAAGCTTTCCGGCGAGCATTTTTTCTTTTTCAGTCATAAAATACTCCTTTCAGAATAAGAAAACACTCCGGAAGAATCCGGAGTGTCACAATTTTTACTGCTGATTCATAGTATACTTGATATGTTCAATCGCTGCCTGTGCATAGTCATTGACTTTTTCGGAGCTGTTGGCATCCAGTGCTTTCTGATACCATTCCAGAGCTTTTTCCGGCTGCGCACGCATACCGCCGCTGCCGTTGAGATAAATTTCACCAATCGCAAGCTGAGACAGCACCAGACCTCTGTCAGAAGCTTCTGTATGCCATGCAATCGCTCTGTCCGGATTCTGCGGGAAAGGATAAGTACCGTTCTTGTAGCTGTCAGCCACTTGGAACATTACATGCAGCAGCACTTCACGTTCTTTCTGTTCCAGATTGTCAATCTGTCCTTTGATTTCACGCAAGAAGCTTAACATACTAATCATATAATTTTTGGTTCTGGGTTTGCCGAGGAATGTCCAGCTTCCCATTTCGTCCATTTCAGAAACTGTGAAAATTGCATAGTCTACTAAATCGTCAAGATTATCACGGACCGGCGCAGGCGCAGGCTTCGGCGCAGGTGCAGCAGGCTGTTCAGCCGCCGGAGCAGGTGCAGTATTATCTGCCGGAGTTTCAGCAACTGTCTGGGGTGCAGATTCCGGCTGCGGTGCAGGTTTCGGTGCATTTGCCTTTTCCGTTGCATGTGCCTTTTCCATACGCTCATAAACCAGATTGTCTTTTGCATTTGTAATCTGATTCATCAGTTCTCTATAACGAGCCTGTCTTCTTTCATCACCGAGGAAACTTGCACGGCGTTCCTGCATGAGGATATAATCCAGCATATGAATGCATCTTTCCATCGGTTCGATTGCTTCCAGCTTCGGTGCCATATAGGCAATCTTTTCAGCAATGATAGAATACAGGAACATAGACTTTTCCATATGTCTGTTATGTTCGTCGCTTGTGCCGAGTCTGCCTTGACGATATTCTTCGTCAGCGAGTTCCTTGAGCTTATCCACGCCCATTTTATCTGTACCCTTGCGCCACTGATGTGCGCCGCAGTTTTTGCAGCTTACCTGATTATTTGCCAGTCTTGCGCCGCAGCTGTAACAAACTTTCTGTGCCATATTTCGGACTCCTTTACATAGGATACATAAAAACGTTGTACCCTGAAAATTTTATTATTTTAATTATAACACAGCTACCGAAAAATTGCAATCCCCTAAACAGATTTTGTAAATTTCACACAAAAGAAAATTCTATTTTTCAGCATAATTTACAAAAAACTTCTCTCAGCAAAACAGAGAAGCAGAGTTTTTATATTTTTACAAAAAAATTTCCAAAATTAAGTATAATTCACAAAAAATATATTTTCCTCAGAATTTAATAAAA
>DJXC01000114.1 GCA_002449575.1 Ruminococcus sp. UBA7014 | reverse complement strand
AGAAAGCATTTCTTCTACCTGTACCGGGTCTGGCTTTCTGCCGTCCATTATCATGGGAAGTGTCATATTTTCCTCGGCATTGAGTACAGGAATCAGATTATAGAACTGATATATCAAGCCCACCTGTCTGCGCCGGAAAATTGCCAGATTTTTTGTATTCTGTGCAAATACATCCTGACCGTCAAGAAACACTTTTCCGGAGGTCGGCTTGTCCACTGCACCAAGTATATGCAGCAAAGTCGACTTTCCTGAACCAGATGCACCAATCACAGCCGCCATCTGCCCTTTTGGAACAGTAAAGGAAACATTATCCAGAGCTTTCACTTCATTTTCTCCTGTACCATAAGTTTTGCATAAATTTTCTATTTTGAGAAATTCCATCTTCTCTCTCCCCTTTCGATGATTTTATTATAACATAAAAAAATAACAATTTTATTTCTTTTGCATTACAAATCTGTAAGATTACATAATTTTCTTGCAGATTTTTTTAAAATATGCTATAATTAAAGTAATCTATTTATATGAGGAGAGAAAAATCATGGCTGAAATTTTATTAATAGAAGATGACCCGGCAATCTCAGAAACACTCTCAAATTATCTCAAATCAGAAGGCTATACTATCCGAACTGCTTCCGGACAGCGGGGCGGTCTGGAATTATTCCGGAAATTTTCGCCGGACTGTATCTTATTAGATGTTTCACTTGCAGACGGAAACGGTTTTTCAGTATGCTCTGCAATCCGGGCAGTTTCGGAAACGCCTGTAATATTTCTGACAGCATCTGCTGATGAATCCTGTACCGTTGCCGGATTTGAACTCGGTGCAGATGACTATATCAGCAAACCTTTTCGTCCTCGTGAACTTGCTGCCAGAATCCGGAATGTTCTGCGCCGTTATAATGCTGCTTCAAAACTTCTGCACTGTCAGAACCTGATACTTGACCCTTCAAAAGCTCTTGTTACCAAAAATGGTCAGGAAATATTTCTTTCTGCTCTGGAATACCGGTTGTTATTATTATTCCTGTCCAATCCCGGACAACTGATTTCCCGTGACAGAATCGCTGATGAACTCTGGACGATTTCCGGAGAATTTATTGGCGATAATACGCTGAATGTCTATATGAAACGACTCCGTGACAAGATAGAAGATGACCCCCAGAATCCCTGTATTATTCGGACAGTCCGGGGTCTGGGCTACAAGGCGGCAGAATCATGAAAAAATATTTATTACAGATAGTGATAATTCTTTCCGGTGGAATTTTCTGCTGTTTTTTCAGCATTCCGGCGGCATGTATTCTGCTGTTATGCGGCTTTCTGCTGATGCTGATACAGTCTGTTTCTGAACAGAAGCAGAAACGGAACATTCTGGAACTCTGCAATAAAATCAGCGAAATCCTGAATGGTAAAGAGGAAATACAGTTTGATTCTTTTCAGGAAGATGAATTCAGTATCTTATCTTCTGAAATTCAGAAAATGACCGTCCGTCTCCGGGAACAGAATGCTGCTCTGTTACAGGACAAACAGTTCATGAAAGAATCTCTGGAGGACATGTCTCATCAGCTTCGGACACCGCTTACCAGTATCATGCTTATTGCCGGAATGTTGCGGAAACAGGAACTTTCTCCGCATGAACGCACTGTTCAGATACAGGAACTTATGAAACTACTTTCACAGATGCAATGGCAGATTGAAACCCTTCTGCAACTTTCCCGTCTGGATGCCGGTGCTGTCAAATTTCAGCAATCAGAAATTTTAGTTTCCGACCTGATTCAGAATGCACTCGAACCACTTGCTATTTCTCTGGAACTGAAAAATATTACTATCCGGAAAGAAATTACCGGAACGCCTTCTTTTCAGGGTGATATGCATTACTGTACTGAGGCAGTTACAAATATTCTCAAAAACTGTATGGAACATACGCCGGAAGGCGGTACTATCCAGATACAGTCTGCTGAAAATGTTATTTATACCAGCCTGATAATTACAGATTCCGGCAGCGGCATTCCGGAACAGAACTTACCTCACCTGTTTGAACGTTTCTACCGTGGAACAGAATTCAACCGAAACGGGTTCGGACTGGGTCTGGCATTTGCGCAGAAAATGATTACTTCACAAAACGGCAGTCTACAGGTAAAAAATGCTGTTCCGCATGGTGCGGAATTTGAATTCCGCATGTACAGGATTGCACAAGTCTGAAAAAATTTTGAAAATTTTAAAAAAAAATTCATATTTATGCATTTCATCCACCTTTTCTGCAAATAATGGGTTGTGAATTCCCCTGAAATAGTGTATGATTAACTTGTAAGGAAAACAAAAACAAAAAAGACGTTCAAAAATTATTCATTTTTTAAACGGCAGGCAACATTTTTTTCATACATCTTTCTGAATGCCGGGCAACCGGCACGGAAACTCAGGGTATCAGTTCCCTGATACCCTATTCCCCCTAAAATAACAGGCTTCACAGAGCCGATTTTTATCATATAGCAGGCAACATTTTTTTCATACATCTTTCTGAATGCCGGGCAACCGGCACGGAAATTCAGGGTATCAGCTTCCCTGATACCCTATCCCCCTTAATATCGCAGTTCCTGAAACTGTATTATATGAGACTGGCAAGAACCTGGGGTGTCAAAGTGGATTTTGATGCCCCCTTCACCCTATCCACATATTATACAAAAAGTTATATTTAATGCTTTTTTTACAAAACATTTTTTTAGAAAAGGAGAATGATTATGAAACATCTTATGAAAATCACAGCTGCGGTTTCTGCTGCGGCAATGCTGCTGAGTATCAGTGCCATTTTTCCGGCACATGCAGCAAGTGTATGTCAAATTGATACCTCTTCCACGCATCAGACCATCCGTGGTTTCGGCGGTATCAATCTTCCGGAATGGACTACACAGGGCGATATGACCGATGCACAGCGTCAGAAAGCGTTCGGCAATGGTGCAGATGAACTCGGTCTGACAATCCTGAGAATTTATTGCAGTGATGATTCCAACGCCTGGAAAAATGCTGTGCCGACTGCAAAATATGCACAGAAAATGGGTGCTACTATCTTTGCAACTCCCTGGAATCCTCCGGCTTCTATGCGTTTTAACGGAGATGGTACTATCAAAGGCGGCAAATATCAGCTTGATAAATCCAAATCTGCACAGTATGCAGCACATCTGAACAGTTTTGTCAAATATATCGAAAGTCAGGGCATTAATTTATATTCCATCTCTGTACAGAACGAACCTGACTATGCTGCCGAATGGACTTACTGGAGTCCACAGGAACTGACAACTTTTATCGCTAATTACGGAAAAGCTGTCACCGCCGGCACAAAGGCAAAGCTTATGTCTCCGGAAAGCTTCCAGTATCGGAAAGATATTTATAATGCGATTCTTGCCAATCCGCAGGCTTCCGCCAATGTTGACCTCTATGGAACACATTTTTATGGCACACCCCGTGACTGGATGGATTTCCCGGCACTGGAAAATTCCGGAAAAGAAATCTGGATGACAGAAGTTTATGTTCCTGACAGTCATGCTGATTCCGCTGACAAATGGCCTGATGCACTGGAAGTTTCCCAGAATATTCATAACGGTGTTGTTGTCGGCAATCTGAATGCTTATGTCTGGTGGTATATCAGAAGAAGCTATGGTCTTCTGAAGGAAAACGGTCAGATTTCCAAGCGTGGTTACTGTATGGCACAATATTCCAAATTTGTCCGTCCCGGTGATGTCCGCATTGATGCAACAGAATCTCCTGAAAAGAATGTCTATGTTTCAGCATATAAAAATAATAAAGGTCAGGTAACAGTCGTTGCTGTCAATAATAGTGACAACGGCTATGCACAGCAGTTTAATCTTGCCAAGGGTGAAAGCATCACTGATGTTGACCGCTGGCGCACATCCTCAAATGAAAATATTGCTCTGACAGAAAATCTGGAATATACAGGTTCTTCTTTCTGGGCGCAGTTGCCTGCAAGAAGTGTTTCTACGTTTGTTATCACAACAAATGGTTCTTCCTCTCAGCAGCCTGTAGAAATTCCTACAGAAGCCCCCACAGAAGTAAAGCCCGATGCTAACGGCTATTATTTTCATGATACATTTGAAGGCAGCGTTTCTGACTGGACAGCCAGAGGTGCAGCTACTGTAAAGCTTTCCGGCAGAACTGCTTATGAAGGCAAAGAATCTCTGCTTGCTATGGACAGAACTTCTGCATGGCACGGCTCTGCTAAGCCTCTTGATACTAATACCTTCAAGCCCGGTACAGCTTATAGTTTCAGCGTGAATGCTATGTATTTTGACGGTAATGCAAAAGATACTTTCTATCTGAAATTACAGTACAAAGGTTCTGACGGCGAAACACATTATGCTTCCATTGCGGAAGGAACTGCCATTCAGGGTGCATGGGTACACCTTGCCAATAAAAACTTTACAATTCCGGAAGGTGCTTCAGAGATGATGCTTTATGTTGAAACTCCGGAAACAACTAATAATTTCTATATTGATGATGCTGTCGGTGCAGTCAGCGGCACAGAAATCAAAGGCGCAGAACCCGCAACCGAACCGCCCACAGAACCCGCAACTGCACCGCCCACAGAACCTGCAACTGCACCGCCCACAGAACCTGCAACTGAACCACCCACAGAACCTGCAACTGAACCTACAGAACCTGCAACTGAACCTACAGAACCTGCAACTGAACC
>DJXC01000191.1 GCA_002449575.1 Ruminococcus sp. UBA7014 | reverse complement strand
TGAGGTTTCCGAACAGGTCTAATATAATCAAGCTCATGCTATGGAGATTCAGAATAATATTGATATTCGTGAATCACTCATCATGCAGAAAAATAATGCCAAGAAAAAGGGTGGAAGCCCTGATGAAATCCGGAGAATCAATCAGGAAATCGCTAAAATACAGGAAATGCACGCTCTCCGTCTGATGACAACTGATTCCACGAATGAAGCATTAACGGACTTGTTACAGGAACAGGGCGGTAAAATCGGCATCATGTGTGATGAGGGCGGTATCTTTGACGTAGCTGCCGGACTGTATTCTGAAAATAACAGCAATATCAATACTTATCTTTGCGCTTATGACGGTCAGAGTATTTTTGTTGACCGTATGACAAGATGTGTGGAAATTCCAAGAGCCACACTTACGGTTGGCATTTTCGCACAGTATAAAGTTCTGTCCAGCTTGCTGAGTAATACATCATTTACCGGAAAAGGCTTAACACAAAGATTTATCTATTGTCTGCCTGAAAGCAGAATCGGCACAAGAACTTTGAGTCCTATGCAACAACCTGAAAAAAGCATTGAGTTCCGTCAAGCAGAAACAGCATATCGTCAATTGATTCACACTCTGCTGAAACTTCCCAATACAGAACAAGATACTTGTCTGACACTCACAAAAGAATCCAGAATCTTATTCGCTGACTATTATAATACGATTGAGGGCAGACTCGGAAAAGGCGGAGAATTTGAGGAATACCGTGATTATTTCGGAAAATCTGCTGGAAGGACACTCCGTATTGCTGGACTGCTCCATCTGGCAGAGTGTCAGGACATTCACAAGCCTGTTGACGGAAACACCATGCTACACGCTATCTTTCTTTCAGAATATTTCATTTCTCAGACGATGAAGATTCTTGGCTGTGATAAATATAATACCGATACAGATTTTGTACTGGAAAAGTTAATTAAACGCTGTAAAAAAGAAAATACCAACACAATTTCAGTTCGTCAAATCAATAAAGATATTCGGAATCGTTTGTCCGAAGAACGACTGACAGATGCACTTCTGGAACTGGAAAAACATAATTATATCCAGTTCTATATGCCTCCTAAAAATCAGTATAACGGCAGAAGTAAGGGATTTTATACAATTAATCCCCATTGCCTTTCCAGAAATTGCTGAACGATTAGGCAAAAATCAATTCGATTAAACAACGTATGCCGAACGTTTGGAAAACATGAAATCGACTGAAATACGATATTTTATCACGATTGGACGTTTGGCACATAAATCTGATAAATTACAACATTGAGAGGAGAAAGTTTATTATGTACAGATACGCAAAGGAAAAAGCACCGAAACCCGAAATAGCATTCTACACTCCGGAGGACATCATGACTATCATGCAGATTAGCCGTACTTCTGTTTATAAGCTGTTCAATTCTGACGGTTTTCCGGCTATCAAAATCGGTGGCATGTACCGTGTCGAGAAATCACAGTTCGATACATGGGTAAAGCAGTACACCGGAAAAGAATTCCTGTTCTGAGGTATCATCATGGCAAAACAGAAGGCAACACTCCGCAAAGACGGACTTTATGAAATCAAGGTGACTGTTAGTAATAATAAACGTGTGACTGTATATGGCAAAACAGAAGCTGAAGTTCGTCGCAAAGCCAAAGAGAAACGAGAAGAAGCTGCTAAATATGACTTGTCCAATGTCAAGCGAATGACCGTTCAAACATATATGACACATTGGCTTGAAACGGTCAAGAAGCCTGTTCTTAAACCAGCAAGCTATGACAGAGTAGAGCAGTCCTTGAAATGGCAGATATTTCCCGAAATCGGAAATATTCAAATCAATTCCCTGACTTCTTCTGATGTGCAGAGAATGATTAACAATCTGATGAAATCCAATTCTTACAGCACTGTCAAGAAAGCCTATAATAATCTAAATTCCTGTATGAAATTAGGGGTTATCAAAGGAGAAGTTCTCCGAAATCCCGTTGAGGGTGTAATTCTTCCGACAGCCACACAGAAGCCAAAAGCAGTATTCAATTATTCTCCGGAAGAAGTTTCAAAAATTGTCACAGAATCAACTTCGCACTATAAAAATGGCAAGCTGAAACATCGTTACGGATATGTGATTATCCTGATTCTGAATACGGGCATGAGATTGGGTGAAGCCTTATATCTCAAATGGAGTGATGTGGATTTTGAAAAACGACATATCTACATTCATGGCACAGTATCCGCACATAAGACACATGATAAGCATAAGAAACACTATGAAGTCTGCGACCAAGAGTCTCCGAAAACAAGTCATTCAGTCAGATACATTGCTTTAAATGATAATGCCGTTGAAGCTCTCCAAAATCTGAAAATTATCTGCAACGACAAGCACAGAGTTATCACGACTGAGGAACATACCATCGTACAGCCGAACAGAATTTTCAGAACAATGGAATCCATTCTGAAAGCCTGTAATATTACAGAGGCAGTTGATATTGTTCATGCTCTCCGGCATACGTTCGCCACTTCTTTGATTCGCATGGGCGAGGACATTAAAGTTGTTTCAGAATTACTCGGACATTCAGACGTTTCAACAACATTGAGAGTGTACTATCATGTCATTGATGAACAGAAACACAATGCTGTCAAAAAGCTGAACAACCTCTATTGAACCACTCAGAAAAGAGCCTGTGAATCAGATTTGCAGGCTCTTATTTCAGAAATGAATTATCAATCAGAGGAGTCAAAAACTCTTGTAGCAAGCACTGACCGATGTCATACAATCGGTCGGATTCCATCAGAATCCCCTGCTTGTCAGGGGTAATTCTTCCCCTGAACAATGCCAACAACTTAAGGAAATCAAATAGGATATTTAGGAGAAGTAACTTTCCGCTGATGAGAACAAAGAGGACGCTGAAAAGAACGATAAGGTTTGCCAGGAATGGGCTGACGCATACAAAGTAAAAGTAATTTTTTGCAGGTTTCTGAGAAAGAAGTATATTTGCCAAGCAGAATGGCTGGAAGTCTGAACTTGAGACATGCAACAATCAGGTTATGATTTGCTCTGTAATGGTATTGGCAATTTCTTTTTAATCTGGTGAGTTTACGGTTGAGCGTAAACGAAATGGCAGAAACACAGTTAAACAAAAACATGGCAGCAAAAAAATCCTGATATACGGATAAGACAGTTCTTCCAGAAAACTTTTCAATCAAAAATTTATTTTTAATTGTGT
>DJXC01000180.1 GCA_002449575.1 Ruminococcus sp. UBA7014 | reverse complement strand
GTAACGGACGATTTTTACAAATATTACGGCATTTCAAGAGGAAACACAGCACAGGCAAAGGAGGAAAAATCCATGATTTTAAAAGGCATTGACGTGAGTGTTCACAACGGCTCAATCAACTGGAATCAGGTAAAGGCGGATGGTGTACAATTCGCTATTCTCCGTGCAGGATACGGAAGAGAAATCTCACAGAAAGACCGGAGATTCGAGGAATATTACGCAAATGCAAAGGCTGTCGGAATGCCTGTGGGTTGCTATTGGTATTCCTATGCGACTGGTGTCGAGGAAGCAAAAATCGAAGCACAGGTTTGTCTTTCCGTCATTAAAGGAAAGCAGTTTGAATATCCAGTGTATTTTGATTTGGAAGAACAGTCTGCTTTTGCAACAGGAAAATCCAACTGTTCCGCTATGGTTAGAGCGTTTTGTGGAGAACTCGAAAAAGCTGGATATTTCGCCGGATTATACATGAGCCGTTCGCCATTTAACAGCTACATGGAGGACGATATCAAGACAAAATATGCTCTTTGGTTGGCAGAATATGGACAAAAACTGAATTATAACGGCTCTGTCGGAATGTGGCAGAAGTCCTCAACAGGGAGAATTTCAGGAATCAGCGGAAATGTTGACATCAACGAATGTTATGTTGACTACGCTGAAAAAATTCAGTCTGCTGGTCTGAACGGTTTCAGCGAATATGAAATTATTGATGCTCCGCCGATTGCACCCGTCACACCTGCAATGCCAAAAATAGAAAATCAAGTAACAGTGGAAGTCAACATTAACGGTGAAACTTACAGCGGAACATTAAATAATAAATTTTACAAACGTAAGCGATTACAAACCTCTATATTTCGGCACATTATTCGTTGACTTCAAGGAAATTCAGAGGTAAAATGTAACACAAATTGAACTCAGGAGGTCTTTTATGAGCGAAAGCGTAAAATGTGAATTATATCACGACAATTTTCAGAATTACAAGCGGTATGATGTACCAAAGGCACAGCTTGTCATTGCTGATATTCCATATAACTGCGGTAATGACTTCTATGCAAGCCGTCCAGAATGGTATATTGGCAGGGACACACAAGGCGATGAAAGCGACATTGCACACAAGGCGGCATTCAATACTGATTTCAGTTTCAACATTGCAGAGTTTATGCATTTCTGCACACGGATGCTGAAAAAAGAGCCTGACAGAGGGGAAAAGGATGCTCCGTGCATGATAGTGTTCTGTGCATTCCAGCAGATTCCGGAAGTTATCCAACAGGCAGAAAAGTACGGCTTCAAGAAGTACATTCCGCTTGTTTTCTGCAAAAATTACAGTCCGCAGGTTTTAAAGGCAAATCTGCGGATTGTTGGTGCAGTGGAATATGCACTTGTGCTGTACCGCAAGAAACTGCCGAAATTCCGCAATATTGACGAAAAAGAAAAACATCACATGATTCTCAACTGGTTTGAGTGGAAGCGTGACATGAACGAAAAAGTCAGAATCCATCCGGCACAGAAGCCCATTCCTCTGCTCAGACGGCTGATAGAAATTTTCACAGATGAGGGTGATGTCATCATTGACCCCTGTGCCGGTTCAGGCTCAACGCTCCGAGCTGCAAGGGAAATGAACCGAAATTCCTATGGATTTGAAGTCAGTAAAGAATTCTACGAGAAAGCACTTTCCATGATGCTCAACCAGTCATAAATTCACCAGATAAAAAGCTGATATTCCTCTATATTTCGGCACATTATTGGTTGACTTTATCACAGATAAGAGTTAAAATGTGACACAACAAAACCGAAAGGAGGAATCAGAATGCGGAAAGTCAGAATTGTTGAACCCACCTCACCAATGGGAACAGCTAAGAAAAAAATCGCTGCATACTGCCGTGTCTCGACTGAATCCACCACTCAGGCGAACTCCTATGAAATGCAGAAACAGTACTTCACTCACCACTTTGCGAACTCCACAACGGAGGAGCTTACAGAAGTATATGCGGACATAGGAAGCGGCACAGGCACAAGCGGCAGACCTGAATTTCTCCGGATGCTGGACGACTGCCGCAGGGGAAAAATTGACCGCATTGTCACCAAGTCGCTGAGTCGCTTCGCCAGAAACACAAAGGATTGTATCACCACTCTCCGTGACCTGAAAAAACTCGGAGTTTCAGTTCTTTTTGAAAAAGAAGGCATCGACACAGCAAGGGTAACTGATGAAATTATGATAACCATCATGGAGGGGCTTGCACAGGAAGAGTCCGCTTCCATTTCAAGAAATGTCCGCTGGAGCATCAAGCGGAGAATGCAGAATGGTACATTCGGCATTGCCCGTGTGCCATACGGCTACATCAAAGTTGATGGAAAACTCGAAATTGAAGAAGAAAAAGCGGCGGTTGTCAGACGCATCTTTTCGCTGTATCTCAGCGGAAATGGTGCAATGAGAATCGCTGTTTTATTGAATGAAGAAAATATTCCGTCACCAACAGGGATAAAATGGAATAATATCACCATTTTCAAAATTTTGAAGCAGGAAAAGTACATCGGTGACATTCGATGGCAGAAAACATATTCCGTGTTCATGGGTAAAAAATGGCTCATCAACCACGGCGAACAGGAGAGTTATTATATCCGTGATGCACTTCCGGCAATTATCAGCCGTGATGATTTTATGAAAGCACAGGAACTCCGTGAAAAAAACGCCAGAGAACCGCATCAAATCACTGAATCACCATTCAGAGGAAAAACAAAATGCACCTGCGGACGGTCGTATTATCTTGTTGTCAAAGGCAAAAAGGCGATTTGGGAATGCACCGGAAAGCATGACCTTTCCAGACCATGTGTAAATCCGACATTTCAGGATTGTGCC
>DJXC01000007.1 GCA_002449575.1 Ruminococcus sp. UBA7014 | reverse complement strand
CAGAAGAAAGACTCTGGAACTGATTCTGTCTACTCATGACAAGAAGTGCTTGTCCTGTGTCAGAAGCGGCAACTGTGAATTACAGGCTCTCTGCAACGAAATGGGCATTGACCACGAAGATGTCTATGAAGGCGAAAAGCATGTCTATGAAATTGACAATTCTGCTGTACACATGTACAGAGATAACAATAAGTGTATTCTGTGCCGCCGCTGCGTGGCAGTCTGTGAAAAATGGCAGGGTGTCGGTGTTATCGGCGCAAATGAAAGAGGTTTCAAGACCTTTATCGGCAGTGCATTTGAGATGGGTCTCGGCGAAACAAGCTGCGTTTCCTGCGGTCAGTGTATCGCTGTATGTCCTGTCGGCGCACTCTCTGAAAAAGATTATACAGATGCAGTCTTCAAGGCAATCGCTGACCCGGACAAATTTGTTATCGTGCAGACCGCTCCGGCAGTCCGTGCAGGTCTTGGCGAAGAATTCGGCTATCCGATTGGTACAAATGTAGAAGGCAAGATGGCAGCAGCTCTGCACCGTCTGGGATTCGACAATGTATTTGATACTGACTGGGGTGCTGACCTGACTATCATGGAAGAAGCAACTGAATTTGTTGACAGATTCAAGAACGGCGGCAGACTGCCGATGATGACTTCCTGCTCACCGGGCTGGGTAAAATACTGTGAACATTATTTCCCGGATATGATTGACAATCTGTCTTCCTGCAAGTCTCCTCACCAGATGCTCGGTGCAATGGCTAAGACTTACTATGCAGAAAAAATCGGCAAGAAGCCGGAAGATATTGTAGTAGTCAGTGTTATGCCATGTACAGCAAAGAAATTCGAGTGTCAGCGTGATGACCAGAATGCAGCAGGTGTTCCGGATGTGGATTACGTTCTGACAACCAGAGAACTGGCAAGAATGATTCGTCGTGCAGGTATCAAGTTCACCTCTCTGCCGGATGAAGATTTTGACAATCCGCTTGGACTTTCTTCCGGTGCTGGTGATATCTTCGGTGCAACCGGCGGTGTCATGGAAGCAGCTCTCAGAACAGCTTACTGCTGGCTGACAGGCAAGGAAGATGAAGTTGTTGAATTTAAGGAAATTCGTGGCGTTGACGGCATCAAGCGTTCCGAAATCGACATTGACGGCACAAAGATTCGTGTTGCAGTGGCTTCTGGTCTGGCAAATGCCCGTGAACTTCTGACAAGAGTACAAAACGGCGAAGAACAGGTAGATTTCATCGAAATCATGGCTTGCCCCGGTGGCTGTGTCAATGGCGGTGGTCAGCCTCAGCAGCCTGCAAGTGTCCGTAACTTTGAAGACTTGCGTGTACTCCGTGCAAAAGCTCTGTATCAGGAAGATGCTGACAAGGAACTGCGTCTGTCTCATAAGAATGAAGATATCAAGAAGCTTTATGAAGAATATCTGGGAAGACCGGGTTCTCATAAATCTCACAAGACACTGCATACAAGCTATGTAAAGCGTACTATTAACTAAGTTATCTCATTTTCTCCATAAAATCATCCTTTCCGGAAAGCCGTGCTGTCTGAACAGTACGGCTTTTCTAATGCAAAATAAAAAACTGATTTCCGGAATGTTCCGGAAATCAGACTTTAAAATTTATATTTGATTATTTTCTATTTTTTCAAGCAAATCACAATCAATCTTTGCATGAAGGTCTATTTGCTTTATAAGGTAAAATTGCCATTCTTCCAAGTCACCAATCATGAGCGACAATGTTTCGGCACGTTTCAGCAAAAGGAAATTCCAGTAATATTCGCTGTAAAGAATGCATTCCAGAGTGATTTCAGGCTTTGCCGAAAAGAAATCAGAATGTTCCAGCACATGAAAAGACAGAATTTCACGCAAAATATCCAGAAAAATAAGATTTTCTTCATAACGAATCAGAAATACATCATCATAGCTGCTTGTTACATAACAAAATTCTTTCTTTAAGCGTTTTATATTCTGGTATCCGAACTGTTTTTTAATTCCTCAATATTTTTAATTATCAGGTTCATAATGCCTATGCATCTTATTAATTATATTTTTCAAGCAGTTGCTGCACTTTTTCATGGGGGTCAATCACTGTGCTGATAGATACATCATGATTGATAGAAGCAATGAAATAAGCTACATATTTGGAAACATCCACAGAATTGAACCATTCACGCTGAAGCAGTTCCGGCGGACAGTAAGTCAGATTTGTACCGAATACACCACTGATATAGCCATCTGCATAAGCCTTGTCGAATGTATCAAGACCATTTGTAAAAATAGAATATGTTGCATAAGCAAAAATTCTCTTGGCGTTGCGCTTTTTCAGCTCATAAGCAATATCAAGCACAGACTGTCCGGAAGAAATAATATCATCTGCAATGAAAATATCTTTTCCCTCTACAGAGTTGCCGAGATATTCATGAGCGACAATCGGGTTTCTGCCATTGACGATTCTGGAATAATCTCTTCTCTTGTAGAACATGCCGAGGTCAACACCGAGTTCAGAAGCATAGAACATATTTCTGTTGAGTGCGCCTTCGTCCGGACTGACAACCATGAACTTGTCCTTGTTGATATGGAAATCCTTGATATTATGGAACATTGCTTTCAGTACCTGATAAGATGGAATCACATTGTCAAAGCCCATCAGCGGCACAGCGTTCTGCACTCTGGGGTCATGTGCATCGAATGTAACAATATTGGAAACGCCCATTCTTTCAAGTTCCTGTAAAGCAACAGCGCAGTCAAGGGATTCACGGTAGTTTCTTCTGTGCTGACGACCGCCATACAGATTCGGCATAATGACATTGATTCTGTGTGCCTTGCCGCCTGCTGCCTGAATGATACGCTTCAAATCCTGAAAATGGTCATCCGGAGACATAGCATTTTCTTTGCCGAAATAAGTATAAGTACAGCTATAATTACCCATATCTGTGATGATAAACAAATCCTTGCCACGTACAGTAGATTTGATTAAGCCCTTGCCGTCACCGGATGCAAAGCGGGGGCATTCGCTTTCCAGAATGAAAGAATCTGTCTGAAATCCGCCCTTGATTGCCCATTTGACAAGATAATCATCAATCTTCTGACCAAGTTCCTTGGCATTGTCCATGACGATTAAACCCAGCGGCGCAACATTGTTCTTATGGTTGAATAAAATTTCATTCTTTTCCATTTCGCTCATAACATTTTACCTCACAAAAAATTATTTACAGAATTTGTCAATATATCTGTCAATGTCCTCAGAAATGATAGATTGTGCGCTGTCTGCATCCTCGACTTCGTTTACAGCAGTGGTTTTATTTTCCAGTTCTTTATAGACCCGGAAGAAATGCGACATTTCCTCAAAAATATGCTTTGGAAGTTCGTCAATGCTGTGATAACAGTTATAGTTAGGGTCATCAAACGGAATTGCAATGATTTTATCATCATGCTTTCCGTTGTCAATCATGCGTATCACACCGATGGGATAGCATCTGACCAGTGTCATAGGATAGAGAGCCTCAGAGCAGATGACAAGTACATCCAACGGGTCGGAATCGTCTGCATAAGTCCGTGGAATTAAACCGTAATTTGCCGGATAATGCGTGGAAGTATGCAGGATTCTGTCAAGTTTCATGAAGCCTGTTTCTTTATCAAGTTCATACTTGATTTTGCTTCCCTTGGGAATTTCAATCACAGCGACAAAATCGTCCGGATTGATGCGCTTCGGGCTGATATTATGCCAGATATTCATAAAAGCACCTCATTTATTCTGAAATATGAAATCAGAGACTATAAAAATTATACCATGATTCGGCAAGTTTGTCAATGCTTATTCCTGAAAAATATAAAATTGTCTTTTTTTTCACAAAATCAACAGAAAACACATGTTTTTCATGTGAAAAAAGTGAAAGAGATAACAGAAACTTTGTAACATATCGAACGGATTTTCCCACTTTAAGAGTGAAGGGGGTGAAAGCATGGACGATGATAAAATTCTGGAATTGCTGTACCAGAAAGAAGAACAGGCACTCCGGGAAATTGAAACCAGATACGGCGCAAAACTCCGGAGACTGGCACTGCATTTTCTCGGAAACGAAGCTGATGCCGAAGAATGTGTCAATGATGTATATTTTAAGGCATGGAATGCTGTGCAGAAGCCGGAATGCCTTTCTGCATGGCTCATGCAGATTTGCAGGTATACTGCATTTAGCATGATTGACCGCCGGACAGCGCAGAAAAGAAATGCGGTACTTGTCGAACTGACTGCCGAAATGGAACAGTGTATTCCGGATAATTCCATTCCGGTGGAAGAATCCGAACTTTCCGGAATGCTGAATGCATTTCTCGGCACACTGTCAAAAGACAAAAGAATTATATTCGTCCGGCGGTACTGGTACGGTGACAGTATCGCAGAAATTGCAGAATTCTTTCACTGTCGGGAAGGGAAAATCAGAACCGGCTTATTCCGCACAAGAAAAAAATTAGAAAAATTTCTCAGAGAAAGGGGCGTTTCTTATGAACGGAAAAGATTTACTGAATTCCATGACGGAAATTAATCCGGAATATATTACAGAAGCTGAACAGGCAGAAATGAAAATCAGCTATAGAAAAAATAAAAATCTTATCCGGGTGATTTCAGCAGTTGCCGCCGCTGCTGTAATGGGAGTCACTGCCGGAGCAGTTTCCAAAGTATTCATACACCGTGAAACAGTAGAAAGTTATCTGTACGGCGATTCCAGAGAAAGACTTGAAGAACAGGAACTTGTCTCAAATTATGTAACTGAAAATGAACATTTCCGTATGACAATGGAAATGATACTCAATGACGGCTTTCAGCTGTATATGATTGCCACACTCGAACCGCTTGACGAAGAGGCACAGAAATTTCTGGAAACATATGGTTCTTTCGGAGTGGATTCGGAATTTCATGATACAGATACCGGAGAATTATT
>DJXC01000211.1 GCA_002449575.1 Ruminococcus sp. UBA7014 | reverse complement strand
CTGACGGCTTTTGCAGCAAAGAGAAGAAAGTAATCTTCTAAAAATTTATTATATTTTCCTTTCAAAAGAATAAGTGCATCATTCACCCTGTCCAGACAGACAGGGTGATGGTGTATACTGACAAAATTTTCAGATACAGGAGTAAAAGAGTTATGTTGTTTTTAATTGCGATTGTGGTTGCAGTATTGTTTTCGTGGTTCTGTGCTGAACCGCTCCGGAAACATCCTGTGCCTTTTTACATTGTCGGAACAGTCGTGTCTGTTCTGATGATTATTTTGAATCAGAAGCATGTACAGACTACAGCATTCACGAGTACTTATATTATCGGACTGTTTAACCGTGGGACATTAGCAGCGGCACTGTGGTGTGTTGTGGCATGGATTGGCGCACTCCCGGACGGCGCAAAGGAAATCCGGAAACGGCTGCTTCCGGCAAGAGGAGAACTTTCTATTTTTGCGGCTCTGATTACGCTTTCTCATGCGGTTGTTTATGGTATCAGCTATGTGAAAAGACTATTCAGCGGCAGACCCGGCGAAACAGATTTTATTCTGACCTGCATCATCTGCCTGATACTCATGCTGATTATGATTCCCCTGACGATAATTTCATTCAAAGCCATCCGGAAAAAAATGAAAGGCAAGACATGGAAAAACATTCAGCGTGCAGCTTATGTATTTTATGCACTGATTTATGTGCATATCATGGTGATTCTGCTTCCCCGTGCGCATCAGGGCAGAGAAGGCGTTATGCTGAGTATTCTGGTCTATACAGTTGTATTTGCAGGCTATGCAGTATTCCGCATTCGGAAAGAAATTATCCGTAAGAAAAAGCCACAGAGTACTGCTGCCATGAACGGTGTTTGTGCTGCTGCACTTATTTTGGTTACCGGTATCATGGGAATTTCTTCCAGAGCAACAGAAGTTCCGGCAGTCACTGCTGAAAAAACAATTCCGGCAGAAACAACCGTTTCTACAGCTCCGACAGCGACTTCTGTTACAGAAACGAAAACAGAAACAGAAACCATTCCGGCTTCAGAAATGAAACAAACTCCAGAAACGACCTCTGAAACAAAAACCATCTCCGAAACAGAAACAGTTCCGGAAACTTCTGTACCAGTTACTTCAGAAACAAATCCGGAAAGCCTTCCGGAAACACAGGCAGTTTCTGAAACAAAAAAATCAGCCGAAACTTCTGCCGTTTCTGAAACAATAGTAACAGAAGCAGCTGTACAGGAAACAGATGCTTCATCAATACAGACCGAACAACCTGCTCCGCAGGAAGAACCACCGGCACAGGAAGAACAGAACATTCCGCAGGAAGAACAGCCCGTACAGGAAGAAACACCTGCTCCAGAACCTGAAACAGAACAGGCAAATACTATTTATAATGATGGTACTTACAGTGTCACAAAATTCGGCTATGACAGTGATGTCGTGATTACCGTGACTATCGAAAATGATGTCATTACAGATGTCACTGCTTCCTGTCAGGAAAGTGATATGTATTATTTTGATGTTGCTTATCCGGTTCTGAAAAGTGCAATTCTTGCCGCACAAAGTCCTGATGTCGATGCTGTTTCCGGTTCGACATACAGTTCTAATGCTATCCGGGACGGAGTACGGGAAGCCTTGAACCAAGCCAGAAAATAAAACACTTGCAAAATTCTTCCGGAAATGCTATAATAAATTCATGACAAAAAATAAAGGAGTTTTTTCATGAGGTATCAGATTTTTATGCCAATAATGGCAGTCTGTCTGCTGTGCAGCTGTTCAGCAGAAGCAGCAGTTTCTCCGGAAAGTTCTGAAATTTCAACAAAAGAAATTTCTGTTCCGGCAGTCAGCGACCTGTTTGCAATGGATACTTATATGAATCTGAAAGTCTGGTGTACAGACGGTGATTCTGTTCTGAAAGAAGCCGCTGTTTTGATTTCCGGTCTGGAAGATACGCTTTCCGTGACAAATCCAGAAAGTGATACTAGCCGTATCAATCAAAATGCCGGTACACCCGTAGAAGTTTCAGAAGATACTGTTAATCTGGTGCAGGAAGCTATAAAAATCGGTGCGGAAAGTCATGGCGCACTGGATGTGACTGTTTATCCAGTACTGAAAGAATGGGGCTTTACAACGCAGGAATATCAGATTCCGGATAATCAGACAATACAGAATCTTCTGGATAATGTAGATTATACGAAGATTCAGCTTGATGGAAATGCTGTGACAATTCCGGAACATGTACAGATAGATTTCGGCTCACTTGCCAAAGGCTATACCAGTGATAAGCTGATGCAGTTATTTCATGAACACGGTGCAGAATCAGCAATTGTCAGTCTTGGGGGAAATGTGCAGGCACTCGGCAGAAAAACAGACGGCAGTTTATGGAAAGTCGGTATTGTGAATCCCTTCTCCCCTGCTGACAATATGTGTATTCTGGAGATTGAGAATCAGGCAGTTATCACTTCCGGCAATTATGAACGCTATTTCACCGGAGAAGACGGGAAAAACTACTGGCATATTATAGACCCGAAAGACGGCTTCCCGGCAGATAACGGGCTTGTTTCCGTGACAGTTATCGGAGAAAGCGGACTGCTGTGTGATGCGCTTTCGACTGCCCTGTTCGCCGAAGGAACAGAACAGGCAATGACACATTATCAGAATTCTGATGATTTCGAGATGATTCTTGTCACCGAAGACGGAAAGATTCTGCTTTCCGAAGCATTGCAGGATAATTTTCAGAATCTCAGTCAGATGCCTGTTGAGGTGATTTCTCATGACGGAGTCTAAGAAAAACAAGCAGGTGAACGTGATTCTGCTTATCACAGTATTGGTTATTGTTCTCTGTATCATATGGACGATAGTTGCATTCCGGAAGTCTGCCGGACAAAGAGTGCTGATAATTCAGGAAAATCAAGTCATTCAGGAGATTGATTTAGCATCTGCCGAAAATCAGGAAATTAAAATTTCATCTGCGGACGGCGGCTATAATCTGATTCAGATTCAAAATCATGAAATCTGCATTTCAGAAGCAGATTGTCCTGACCAGACCTGTGTAAAAACCGGAATTCTCCGTTCTGAAAGTCTGCCGATAGTCTGTCTGCCACACAAGCTGATTATCCGCTTTGCCGAAGAAGGGGAAACATCATGAAACTGAAAAAATTAACGGAACTGGCACTGCTGACCGCACTTGCGCTGATTATCTTTGTAATAGAACTTCACTTTCCGGATATTCTGCCCATACCGGGTGTAAAACTGGGACTTGCAAATATTATTACAGTTTATGCCATTTTTCAGTATCAGCCATCAGAAACAGCAATGCTTGTTGCCTGTCGTGTCATTCTGGGGGCGATATGCAGCGGAAATATGTCAGCATTGTTATACAGCGCATCAGGAGCGGCAATGTGTCTGCTCGGCATGATAATTATCAGCCGTTTCCTGAATCCGGAATATCTCTGGCTGTGCAGTATACTGGGGGCGATATTCCATAACATCGGGCAGATTTTGGCGGCAATGGCTGTGATGCAGTCCATGGCTGTGCTTTCCTATCTGCCTGTGCTGATTCTTTCCGGAAGCATTGCCGGACTGTTTACAGGATTATGCGCACAGGCAGTTTTAAAGCGAATGCACCGAACTGAAAAAAATTCATAAAAAAGCCGGAATGTCAAATCATTCCGGCTTGACTTTTCCGGAAAAATATGTTATCATGAAATACAAAATACATGACAGAGGTGATATTGCATGATTTTTGGAAAGAAACTACAAATTCAGGCAGTCCGGCAGATAGATGTCAGCCGGGTAAGCTGGTGCAGTTCGGCTCTTTTGTTCCGGGTGCGGAACGGCGCAGGCGCACTCACCCACAGAATGACAGAAGAAGCAGGTTATCCGGAGTATGATTACAGAAGTCAGCTGTTGCTGAACGGCAGACCGCTGATTCAGGCGAAATTACCGGCATGTCCGACCTGTACCGGACTAATTTCTGCCGGGTATGGCATTGAAAATATCTGCTGTCCGGAACTAAGCGAAATCGAAGAGAATATCAATTCTGATTTTATCAATATTCAGCATTCTTTTGAAAATCTGAAACCGCTGTTCGGACTGCTTTCTGACGGCTGGTATGTTCTGGCAGATATTCCGGCGATTCCGACTGACGGAGAAGGGGAATTTTTCTGGAATGTCTCCAGC
>DJXC01000095.1:1863-3899 GCA_002449575.1 Ruminococcus sp. UBA7014 | reverse complement strand
CAGTTCCTGTTCCTGTACTTGGTTCTCGTACTCAAACAAGATACTTGCATAGTATTTTCCGCTTGATTTTCTGTTCCAGATAGTAGTTGTATACCAGTCTGACACAGCCGAATGTCTTTGCAAACAGAAATTTTTGTTCTTCTGTGGGATATATTCGAAATTAATATGCCTTATTTGCCATCTTCTCACCACCTTTCAGGATTCTACTTTTATTATCTCATATTTTTGGGTTTTTGTCAATAGGTGGGACGCAATTCCTCCCCCGCCTATAGAGGCGGAGGATTCCTTGCTAACTTTTGTTGGAAAATAAATTTTCATGAAAAGCTATCTCACTTGTATCACAACATGACCGCTCCGGCGGTCTTTTATTTTCCGGTTGATTTTAAACGTTTATGCAACTTGTAGTTGATTTATTATACTTTGATTCGCTTGCAATTCAACTCAGAATGTGCTATAATAATTTCAAACAAACAAAAACAGAAAAATAAAACAGGAGGACACCATGAAAAGAACGGTATTTTCTTCCCGGCTCGCATACTACCGGAAACTCGCTGGACTCAAACAGGAAGAACTTGCCGGAATGCTCAGTGTCACCCCGCAGGCGGTTTCCAAATGGGAAAACGGTTCGTTTCCAGACGGCACACTTCTGCCGAAAATTGCAGAAATTTTAAATATTTCACTGGATGTTCTGTTTGGTCTGAAAGACGAAGAACCTGAACCAGATTATTTGCAGGAATATATCAAAAAATTATCTGCTCTGGAAGAAGAGGAACGGACAGAACAGGCAGTTGAATTATTCTACCGTTTTTTGTGTGCCTATGACAAGAATCTACAGCCGCATCAGGTACAGTTTCCGGATAACCTGAAACGTGAGACCTATGCACAATTAAGAGCCGATTCTGCTTTAAGCTTAATGCGCCTGAATCCGGATTTGCAGTTTTTCACATTTGTAAAAATTCCGGAAAACGGCATAGGCAGTTATACAGAATTTTCTGACAGGATGTTGTCTTTATTCCGGTTATTGTCTGACAGGGATGCCGTCAAACTGGTTGCATTTTCCGAGAGTCTGCCACGGAATTATATTCTGACACTGAAAAGCTTTTCGGCACATTTGCAGATTCCGGAACAAAAAATCCGCCAGATTGTCACAGACTGTATTCATCTGGGGATTATCTGGGAACTGAAAGCCGATGTCGGCGGAAAAGTCATGAGTACCTACGGTTATGTACATTCTGTGCCATTTACGACAATTCTTGTACTTGCTGAAGCGATGATAAACTACATTTCAAACTGTGAACCAGATGTTGACACATGGACAAGAGGGGCATTTCGCCCTGAAACAGATAAATAATCTATATTTTTTATATTTTTTGAGGAGGAATTTTTATTATGAAAAAATCAAACCGTGTATTTGCTGCCGCATTAGCCGGATTTTTGCTGACAGTTCCGGCATCTTCCCTGATGACCGCTGCCAATGCTGCTGATGCCTATCAGATGACTGTTACAGTAGATACTTCTAAAAACAGAAAAGCTATCAGTCCGTATATCTATGGTGTAAATGAATACGGCAACGGTGCAAATCTGGAAAATGTCAAAGTGAATGCTGTACGTCAGGGCGGCAACCGTTATACTGGTTATAACTGGGAAACGAACTGGTCAAATGCCGGAAATGACTGGAAACACAGCTCTGATACTAATATTGGCGATATTTCTGACGGCGCAGGCTATGCCGCAAGAAATCTCTCCAAGAACGTCAACAAGTACGGCATTCCCTATAAAATGACAACACTCCAGATGGCTGGTTATGTTTCTGCTGATAAAGACGGCGAGGTTTCTGAAGCAGAGGCCGCTCCCTCTGCAAGATGGAACGAAGTCAAATTCAGAAAAGACGGCGAACTCTCCCTTGAACCGGATACAACTGACAATGTTGTCTACATGGACGAATATGTGAATTATATTGTAAAAACTTTAGGCGATGCCTCCACAGCAGAGGGTATTCAGGCATACAGCCTCGACAATGAACCTGTTCTCTGGAA
>DJXC01000095.1:0-1753 GCA_002449575.1 Ruminococcus sp. UBA7014 | reverse complement strand
GAAGTGACAAACGAAGAACTGATTTCCAAATCTGTTGAACTTGCAAAAGTTGTTAAAGAAATCGACCCGAAAGCCGAAGTTTATGGTCCTGCATTCTGGGGAATGCTGCCATGTATGCAGATTGGCGAAACTGGAAACGGCTTTACTGACCCGGACTGGCAGGCTGTAAAATCCAATTATACATGGTATATGGATTACTATCTTGACCAGATGAAGAAAGCCGAGGAAGAAGCCGGCACACGTCTGATTGATGTATTTGATGTACATTACTATGCACAGGATGTTTCTACAGATGAGGGTATCTTACAGGCAGCAAGAAGCCTCTATGACCCTGAATATGAAGAAAACAGCTGGCTGATGCCGTGGGGAAAGAGCTACTTCCCGTTCCTGACCAGAATGCAGGAATCTATTAATAAATATTATCCGGGTACAAAACTTGCTATCTCTGAATATAACCTTGGCAATATCAGCAATGAAAAGAACACCGGCAAATCTGTCATCACTGGCATTGCAGAAGCAGAAGCACTCGGCGCATTTGCCCTGAATGATGTATATTTTGCAACTTACTGGGGTACACTTCCGGAATGCCCGTATGTAGAATCTGCTATCAATCTGTATACCAACTATGACGGCAAGGGTGCTGCCTTTGGTGATACACTGGTATCTGCCGAGACTGCTGACCTGTCCAAAGCCGCAGCTTTTGCTTCTATCAGCGGCGAAGATGATTCTGTAGTGACTATGACACTCTCCAATAAAGATGCTGCTTCCGAAGAAAATGCAGTGATTACCTTAACAGGTTCTGACAAGAATTATCAGAGTGCCGTCGTCTATGCTATCACACAGGATTCCAGCGATATTAAAATTATTGATGTGCAGAACGATGTTGAAAACAATACTATTACTGTGACACTTCCTGCTTTGTCTGTGGCACAGATTGTCATCAGTGACAAGAAATCTGATGCTGCTGTAACAGAAGAACCAGATATTACAGTCAAAGAAACTGTTTATGATTACGCAGATTTAGAGCTTTCTGCAAACGGCTTCCCGATGCTTCCGCTTGGTGATAAAGACCATCTGAAAGAAATTGTTTTCAATGTCAGTGCAGGTGCTTTAGGCGGCGGCGGTTTGTGCTTCAATCAGGTTGTTCCCGAAGGTGAAACTGCCGCAGTATGGGGCAGCAAACCAATCTCTTTTGATGCTGGCACAAATGACAATATTGTGAAGTTCAATGACAAGTTCACAATCGTAGTTGATGAAAAAGGTGTGGATGTCACTGGTAAAACGCTGGATGACTTTGCAGAAATTCAGCCTAACTGGTGGACTTATCCCGAAGGTGCTGATGTAACTTACAATACTGTCAAGCTTGTTTATGAATATGATAACGCAGAACTCCCCAGTGAAAACACTTCTGAAACTGATACGGAAACTGTTTCCGCACTTCCCGGCGATGCTGACCTGTCCGGAAAAGTAGACATTCTGGATGTCATCACTGTAAACAGAGCAATGCTTGGCAAAGAAAAACTTGAAGGTCAGGCTTTTGAAAATATCGACTTCAACAAAAACCAGAAACCTGATGCTTCTGAATCTCTTGCAATTATGAAATATATCGTTGGACTGATTACAGATTTCAACAATATTAATTAAATTTTATCAAAGATTAGCAAGAAAACCCCCGCCTCTTAGGCGGGGGATGAATTGCGTCCACCCTCTTGACAGATTACCCAAAACATGATATAATATATCAAAATAAAAG
>DJXC01000099.1 GCA_002449575.1 Ruminococcus sp. UBA7014 | reverse complement strand
TGTTCCCGGTGATGTGAATCTGGATAATACCGTTAATTTGCAGGATATTGTTTTATTGCAAAAATATCTGCTTGGAAAAGCTTCCCTGACCAGTACTGCTTTTTATCATCAGGCGGATTTGAATCAGGATGAAAAAGTCAATATCTATGATTTGATTCTGTTAAAAAAACAGCTTTTGAAAGATGTCATCTTCATTGATGACCCATTGGTGTAAATTATGGAATATAAAGCAATCAGAGCCATTTATGATGAAAAGACAGTCAGAGTTTATCAGGCATACTGTCCGGCAATTGCCGAAGAAGCCGTTCAGCTCGGCACGTTTGGCAGCAGATTCAAATTAACCCGTATGACATGGATAAAGCCGTCTTTTCTGTGGATGATGTATCGTTCCGGCTGGGCGACAAAGGAAAATCAGGAGAGAATTCTTGCAATTGATATTAAAAGAACAGCTTTTGACAATCTTGTCAGAAACGCTGTTGTTTCAAGTTATTCTGAAAATCTGAATATCTCCTGTCCGGAATGGCAGCAGCAAATTCAGACTTCTGATATTCGTGTACAGTTCGACCCGGAACGGGATATTCACGGAAATCCTTTGGAATATCGTTCAATTCAGCTGGGAATCCGTGGCGAGTCTGTCAAGAAATTTGTCTCTGACTGGATTGTGAACATTCAGGATATTACAGACTATGTCACAGATTTAAGAATCCGCAAAGAGAAAGGCGAAGACATTACTCCTCTGCTTCCTCCGGAAAGGCTCTATCCCCATGAATGAAGAATTACTGTCACTGGCACTGCTGTACCGCACCGGATTCGATACCGCAGAACTGTTTGAAGAAAATCTCAACCGTATCTTTCTGGAAAATCCCCAAAATAAAGACTTACTCGAACTGGAATGCATGAGTTTCCGTGATGCTGTCATTTATGTTTCTGAACATTTTGAGTATTCGTCCCTGAATGAAGAGACACTCAGCCGCACTCTCATCCGGTTTTTGAATCTGCTCCGCCCGGAACAGGACACTGAAACTTTTGTGCTTCGTCTGGGTGAACTTTGGGAGGTTCTGCCGTTTCATACCACCCGAAAAGATTCGCCGTTCTATATGATTTACTACTTTGAAGACATGCTTGCCGCAGGAAAAACCGACCTGCTCCGGACATGTATCGAAGATTTGCTGACTTTCTATGACGAATCAAATCACCCCTGAAAGAACATCTCTTTCAGGGGCATTTTTTATAAACAGATTTTCACCTGATACGTTTCCAGCCAGTAATCCAATTGCAGATAATATGCAATTGTCTGCGGCTTTGTCATTAACTGACCATAAAACTGTACATTATCCTCACCATACATGAGCTGTTCAAGAGATTCTTTCCGAACAATTTGCAGAATCGGCGCATCAGGAATGGAAATTCTGTCTTCCAGCAGTTTGGTGACAGCAGCAAGATAATTTGGATTATGTGTTTTCGGATAAGGGCTTTTCTTTCTCCAGAGAATTTCTTCCGGAAGATAATCTTTCATTGCTTCCCGGAGCAAGCCTTTTTCATAGCCCTGATATTCTTTGAACTCCCACGGAACATTATATAAATATTGTGCAATGCGATAATCACAGAACGGAACACGGACTTCGAGTGCATTCCACATGGACATTCTGTCTTTGCGGTCAAGAAGTGTCTGCATAAACCAGTCAAGATTCAGGCGCATCATCTGCTTCATGCGTTTTTCTGTACTGGATTCGCTTTCAAGCAAAGAGGTTCTATCAAGTGTCGCCTGATATTCTCTGTCAATATCGTTCTGCTGTTCGAGAAACTCCCGGATTTCTGGTTTGGCGAAATTCAGCCTGTAAGCGGTACTCTGCGCCCATGGGAATCCGTAAGCGGCACGGATTTCCGGGTCACGATACCACGGATAACCGCCGAATAATTCATCGGCACATTCTCCTGACAAGGCAACTGTCACATGTTCTTTAATCTCTTTACAAAATAGTAAAAGTGAAGCATCCACATCGACCATACCGGGTAAATCACGTGCCTGCACAGCATCGTATAATGCTCCGGCAAGCTGAGGGGTATCAATTACAGTCCAGTAATGCTTGACTTTCAGATATTTCTGCATCTGACGAATAAATGCAGGGTCACTGTTCGGTTGAAATTTACTTTTTCTGAAATATTTGTCATTGTCCCGATAATCAACAGAGAATGTCTGCAATTTTCTGCCATCCTTAATGAATTCCCGTGCAGCAACGGAAGAAATCAGACTGGAATCCAGTCCACCGGACAGGAATGTTCCAAGCGGTACATCGGAAACAAGCTGTCTTTTGATAGCATCAATCAGCAGAAATCTGACATGTTCAGCAGTTTGGGCAAAATTTTCGGTATGTTCATGGGCTTCCAGTTTCCAGTAACAGGAAATTTGCAAACCATTTTCTTTGGTATAATATGCACAATGTGCCGGAAGAATTTCTTTCATATTCCGGAATACACCACATCCGGGGGTTCTGCCGGGTGCAAACAGCAATATCTGACTGATACCCTCTCTATCGATTTCGTGCGGTACTGCCGGATGTGCAAGAATCGCTTTTAATTCCGAGCCGAACAGCATTCCTGTTTCTGTCTGGAAATAAAACAACGGTTTTACGCCGATTCTGTCCCGTGCCAGAAATAACCGTTCTTTTCTTTCTTCCCAGACGGCAAAGGCAAAAATCCCATTAAACAGCTTTACACATTCTGCACCGTAAATCATATATGCTTTCAGAAGCACTTCTGTATCTGCATGAGTGAGAAATTCACAGCCTTTTTCTTCAAGCTGTTTCCGGATTTCCGGTGTATTGTACAGTTCCCCGTTATATACGATTGTATAAATTTCCTGACCGTCTGTGAACTGCATAGGCTGTCTGCCGTTTTCCGGGTCGATAACAGCAAGCCGGGTATGTATCAGGGCTGCCCGTTCTGTGAGATAAATTCCTTTCTGGTCAGGTCCTCGTCTGCGAATCGCTTTCTGCATCAGTTCCGCTGCTGCATACTGATGGCGCAAGTCTTGACTCCAGTCAACAAATCCTGCAATACCGCACATAAAATCATCGCATCCTTTCATATTTCTGAAATACAGAATACTATATTCTATGAAACTAATTTCTAAAATGTGTCTAAAATTTAAACTTTTTATATATAATATAAGAAAATACTTGACAAACTTAAAAAAATTGTGTAAAATAATTATATAAGCATAAATCAAATATTATAATACAAGGAGAAAATACTATGTTAGACTTTAGAATTGCTACTTTTTTACAGCTCTGTGAGACAAAGAGTTACACCAAAACTGCTAAACTGCTGAATATTACACAGCCTTCTGTCACACAGCATATCAAGTATCTGCAAAGAAGATACCAGTGCAAATTATTCAGCTATGAAGGCAAAACTCTCCGTTTGACTCCCGAAGGCGAATACCTGCGCCGTCAGGCAGAAGCCATGACAAAAATGAGCGCAAAAGTCGTTGCCGATTTACAGAGAATGGGCGAAGCAAGTCAGATATTGCGTTTTGGTTATCCCGAAGAACTCGGCGAAGCTGCTGCTGCCAGAATTCTTGCTGGTATCCTGAAACAGGAAAATGCTCTTAAAGTCAGCCTGTATGTCAAGAAAACAGAAGATTTAATCATCATGCTCGAAAACGGACAACTTGATTTCATTCTTGCAGACAGTATGTATGAAGATGCACAGTTTGCCAGTGAACCCGTCAGCGAAATTGGTTTTGGATGCTATGCTGCAAAGAATCATGAAAAGGCTCTGGAAGCTATTTCTCAGCTTTTGCCGGAACGTCTGCTGATGAGCGAAAACGGTACGGCTGACCGTGTTGTTCTTGATGAAGTACTCAGACAGCACAAATTGCTTGCTGATGAATTCCATCAAAGCATGACTGCCGGAACTTCTATTTCTCTCCGTGAACTGACAGCCGCTGGAATTGGTATACAGTTCGCTTATGAAACCACTATGCAGGATATGGAAGACCGTGTGCAAAAACTGGATATTTCCAATTTCGATGAAAAGCGTTCTTTGGTATTCCTGTATCAGAAAGAAAATCCGGAAGCAGAAAATTTCAAAAGTTTTCTGGAAGCCTTCCGCAAGGCATGGAACAAGTAAGAAAAATTATAAATCCGGCAGGGTGTAAAACTCTGCCGGATTTTGTAGATATTGCAATTTCTGATTTATTTTTTCCATACGCCCCATTTCATAATATTCTCATCTGTACAGCAGCAGATGATACACAACAGCACAAATGCTGTCAGAACGCCGAAACAGCCACCGCAGGTGTCCAGAAGTACATCAGAAATCTGTCCGGAACGTCCGGCAACAAATTTCTGATGCAGTTCGTCACTTGCGGCATAAAACGCTGTTACACTTATTGAAAGCAGAATATTCCGGCGTTTTCTTCTCAAAAGCAGATACCAGAGAAATCCCATGACAGTATATTCTGTAAAATGTGCTGCTTTCCTGACAATATGTGTCAGCCCCGAAGTAATTGCTTCCTGTGTACTTTTTTCCATAGAAGAAAAATCTCTGAACAGCAGCCGTGCTGCCATTCGACAGAATCTTCCGCTCGTGATTGTACTTTCATCTGCTGGCTGTGCCGACAGATAAAAAATAGTAATCATTAACAGTATCAGCAATATCAAAGTGATAGGAATATGTTTTTTTTTCATAGATTCTCCCTTACCGCTCCGGTTCAGCTTCATAGAACATGCGATGCTTCCGGACATTATGGCATCTGGTACTGTTGACAATGCCAACTGCTGTATACATACACACAACTGCCGTACCACCGGCACTTAGAAACGGAAGCGGAATACCAATAACCGGCATGACTTTCAGCACCATGCCAAGATTCATAAAACAGTGTGAAAACAGCATTCCAAATGCACCAATACAGATAAACTTTCCCTGATAATTCTTAGCATGTAAACTGTCAGTCAGTACTTTCAGACAAATATATGTCAGCAAGAACAATACCAGCAATGAGCCGACCAGTCCCCACGCCTGTCCCAGATAAGAATAAATAAAGTCATTATGCATTTCCGGAACACATACATAGCCATTTTCGCTTTGCAGACCTGTTCCGAAAATCCGTCCGTTTGCCAGTGCTGCAATGCCTAAATCCTGCTGATATTCCAGATTTTCCGGGTCTGTGCCGGGATGAAGAATGACTAAAATTCTGTTCCGGTGCATGTCTGAAAGCAGAAAATGCCACGCTCCCAGACATACCACCGGAATGGCTGCTACTGCTGCCAGAATATATCTTAGTGCGATTTTCGCACTCAGAATTTCTGCAAGGAAGATTATCACGAAAACAATTGCTGTTCCATAGTCGCCCTGCTTGGCAACCAAAAGCACCGGTACTGATGCATGAAGACACAGCAACAGCATATTACTGAGCTGATTCATGTTTTCTTCTACTTTGGCAAGATGCAGTGAAAATGTCATGATAAATGTCAGTTTCAGCAATTCCGAAGGCTGAAGATAAAAATTTCCGATAGCAATCCACGCCTGGTCATCCGCACCGCTCCGGCGATAACCCAGACTTGTAAACGTCAGCCCTACCAGAAAAATCGCCGCAGGCGCATAAAGCCACCACAGCCGGATAATTTTATTATAATCTATTACACTGAGAATGATTGTTATTATCAGTCCCATACTGCTTGCAATAACTTGAGTACGGAATGTACCAAAATCACAGCGGTCCAGTAATTCGTTTCTGGCAATACTCCACAGCATAGTGCAGCTAATTACAGAACAGAAGATACATGCCAGAATCAGCCCCGTATCGGAGGCTTTGAAATATCCCTGTATTTTTTTAAAAAATTTTTTCATAAAATTTGTTCTCTCTTTTCTCTGTTTCTGAAAAGCATTATCCCAGATATTTGCTTTCAAGTCCCCGGAATTGTACAGCCATATAAATATCTTCTTTCTGAATTTTCTCATTGCCGTGCAAATCCGCCGCAGAACGTGCCATTTTGCGGACTCTTGTACCTGTTCGTGCGCTCATATGATATAGTTCATACATTCTGCCGAATGTTTTTTCTGCCTCTGGTGTCATCTGACAGAATTTTTCCAGAAGATTATCTGGAATTGTTGCATTGCTGTAGAAACCAAGCCCGGCATAACGTTTCGCCTGTCGTTGTCTTGCGGACTCCACACGTCTGCGAATAACGGCAGAATTTTCCGGTTTTTCTTTAGAAGCAAATTCTTCATACGGGACAGGGTCAATATCAATATGCAAATCAAATCTGTCCAGAAGTGGTCCTGAAATCCGTGAAGTATACTGCTGAATCTGCTTCTGTGTGCAGGTACATTTTTTCTGTGCAGAACCGGCATAACCGCATGGACAGGGATTCATCGCTGCAACAAGCATAAAGTTGCAAGGATATTCCGCTGTTCCGGAAACACGAGAAATTATGACTTTTCTTGCTTCCAGCGGCTGACGAAGAATTTCCAGTGTTGTGCGGTTGAATTCTGCCAGCTCGTCCAGAAACAGTACACCATTATGTGCCAGTGAAATTTCTCCCGGTGTCGGAATGCTTCCGCCTCCGGCAAGTCCTGCGGCTGAAATGGTATGATGCGGCGAACGGAACGGACGTTCTGTCATCAGTGGTTTTTCCGGAGAAAGCAGACCTGCTACAGAATAAACATTGGAAGTTTCCAGCATTTCTTCTTTTGTCATTTTCGGCAGAATGCCGGGCAAACGATTAGCAAGCATACTTTTTCCGCTTCCGGGGCTGCCAACCAGCAGGACATTATGTCCTCCGGCGGCGGCAAGTTCCATGCCGTTCCGTGCCTTGACCTGACCTCGCACATCTGCAAAATCCAGCTGTGCAGAAGTTGGCTGACTGATTATCGGTTCATAATGTGCTTCCGGCTTCAGAAGTTTATCTTCTACCAGATGCAGCATCAGTTCTTCTACACTGGAAATTCCGTAAACCCGAATTCCATCGATGACAGCAGCTTCCCGGACGTTTTCTTTTGGAACATAAATTTCCTGAAAGCCACTTTTACGGGCGAGCATAGTCATTGTCATGACACCACGCACACTTCTGACAGTGCCATGCAAACCAAGTTCACCAACGAATACCCGTTCCGGCATACGCAGGGGCAGAATATCCATTGCCTGCATGAGTGCAACAAAAATTGCCAAATCAAATGATGAACCTGATTTCTTCACATCAGCAGGCGCAAGATTAATCAGAATCCTTCCTTTGGGGAACTGAATTCCCACAGAAAAAGCCGCACTTCTGACACGTTCCCGGCTTTCTTTGATGCCAATATCCGGCAGACCGCTTAAATCAAACTGGGGATGTCCCTTGAAAACTTCTGCTTCTACTGTAACCGGAAAAGCATTCATTCCGAACATACCGACACTGTTAGTAATTGCAAACATAAAAAATTTCACTTCACTTTCTGTTCTGATTTTGTTATTTTAAGTATATCATAATTTCCAGAATCCGTCAAGTATATGCCAAAAAAAAGCCGCTTTTCAGCAGCGGCTTTTTATCATTTCTTTTTTTCATCCGGCATAGAGAATACAATAATATCATTATAACGGACAGGCGGTCTTTTTTTAGGCGAAATATTTTTTTCGGCTGCTTTTTCTTCTTCATCTTCTTTAAGTATAAAATCGTCAGCAGTTCTTTTCAGATTCATCTGTTGTTCATAGCGTTCGTTGAAATACGGATAGCCCTGTTGTTTCTGAATCCAGCGCATTTTCATGCATTCCGGAAGCTGTGACAGGAACAGAAGCCCCAGTGTAATTCCGGCAGCAGGATGCAGAAAACCTATAACTGTGCCGGCAAGAATCAGCATCAGCAGCAGGCAAACCAGTTTGAGGCGTTCTGCTGATGTGAAAAATACTGTCACGAAAATCACCAGATTAATCAGAAAGGCAAATATCCCCCACAACAGTGCGCTGCCTCTGTCCAAATCTCCATAATACAAAATCGGCAGTGTAATGACATGAAAATAGCAGTTTGCGAACAGAATGACACTCGTCAGAAACAATCTGATTCTGTGTCTGCTTTTGAATTGCACCATCAATGTCCGGCACTTTGCGTAATGAGAAGTATTTAACTTCATAGTTTTCTTTGATTTTGTCATAGCAATTCTCCTTTATGTATAATTTTAATAAGTTATTCATAATTTATTCATATTGTTAAATTTCACCACGTTTTATACAATCCGTATTTGAATAACCTTGTTTTCCGCTTTTTATTCTGTATATAAGCTCTTTCATTACAAACAGTATATCATATTATTCATAATTTGTCAATACTTTTTTCATAATTTCCTTATTTTTTAGATTTTGCATAATCCAGATAGTAGAAATATCCGTTTAGTTATGATTTCTGCACAAATCAGGAAGAGAATTATCCTAATTGTAATTTTTAATAAAAAAATTCCCCGTCCGTGCATCTGCACAGACGGAGAATTTTAATCCTTTTCAGGAATTATTCAGCTTTATAATCATAAATAGTCGGAGCTTCCGGAAGTGCATAGCCTGTTCCGAGGAAATAGTCTGTATGCGGCGGCTGATTATAGCCGTTATTCTGTGCTGCTACCTGTACACGGTACTGTGGATTGTGCATCAGGCTGTAAATAGAATATTCTGTGCTGTAAGTCGTTGTAAAGACTCTCAGACCGCCATCAGATTTACGGAAAATCATTTCTTCTCTCCAGTCGCCCATGAGGTCACAAGT
>DJXC01000146.1 GCA_002449575.1 Ruminococcus sp. UBA7014 | reverse complement strand
CCATATTCCATTTGAAATTGAATCCCAGACCGCCGATATCGGTCGGCTTGGTTACGAGAGGCCATGCTGTTGATTCTTCTGCAATCATAAGTACATCAGGATGCTTTGCAAAGACAGCTTCGTTCAGATTCCGGAAAAATTCTACCGCTTCAAGATTTTCATGTCCGCCGTTGATATTGGGAGTCCATTCGCCGTCTCTGCGGTCATAGTCCAGATACAGCATAGAAGCGACAGCATCCACTCTCAGACCGTCCAGATGGAACTGGTCAAGCCAGTAACACGCACTGGAAATGAGGAAAGAACGCACTTCGCCTTTCCCATAGTCAAATACACGAGTTCCCCATGATTTATGCTCCATTTTTCTGGGGTCAGTATATTCATAGCAGCATGTGCCGTCAAATTCATACAGACCAGCGGCATCTTTCGGGAAGTGTGCCGGCACCCAGTCCAGAATGACACCGATACCGTTCTGATGGAACAAATCAATCATTTCACGGAACTGGTCAGGCGTACCATAACGGGAAGTCGGTGCAAAATAGCCGGTTACCTGATAGCCCCACGAACCGTCAAACGGGTATTCTGTCAGCGGCATAAATTCAATGTGGGTATATGCCATTTTTAACATGTAGGGAATCATCTGCTTTGCAAATGTGACATAATCCAGAACAGTATTATCCGGGTTGCGTTTCCAGGAGTCCAGATGCACTTCATAGATATTCATTGGACTTTTATAAACAATCTGTTTTTTCTTCTGTTCCAGCCATGCATCATCATGCCATGTATAGCTGCTTTCATAGATTTTAGAAGCATTTGCAGGTCTTGTCTCAAAATGATTGGCATACGGGTCACTTTTCATAAGCAGTTCGCCCGAGCGTGTTTCAATGCTATATTTATAGGCATCGAACTGGGCAAGATTTTCGATGACAGTTTCCCAAACGCCATCTGCAATTGTGTGCATGGGATGGGAGTCACGCTTCCAGTTATTAAAATCGCCCACAACCGAAATGCTGACGGCATTCGGTGCCCATACACGGAAACGATGTTTTTTCACGCCGTCTTCTTCAATGGCATGTACGCCAAAGAATTTGTAACTTTCACTATTTTTCCCCTGATAGAATAAATAGAGAGGGAAATCATTCGGATTTTCAGTTGTTGTAGTATTCATGAAATCTGCCGTTACTGATGACAGAAAAAATCTGTTGCGTTCCTTGTTCAGCGTACCCACAGGAGCAATCTCTTCTCTGTGTTGGCATGGTACTCCCAAGGCGTAAATTCCCCGGTAACATACGGGTACATATTGTCTGCAAAAAAGCAGACAATACCAGTAACTTAATCCTTTCTTACTTGAATTTGCCAATCGTCTGGTTTTGGTTTGTTTTCTAAATTTTGGAGAAAGAGCAGACTGTTTTGGTTTCCTCTATAATCTCTGTTTATATTTTACCAGAAAATAAAGAATTTTTCAAGTGTTCTTACGCATGGCATGAAAATTTTATATGTTTCAATAATTTTAGCAGTTAAAATTTGTGCATATTGACTGAAAAATATGGAAATTTTTACCGGATTGTCACGCTGTCCTCCGAATTCTGCCGTTTTTTGCTGACGGAAAGCGGCACACGGCTTTCTGTCCGTGCCGCAATGACTGTCATATCGTCCCGAATTGTACCACCGTGAAATACTGCTGCTTTTTCAAATACAGAATCCAGTATCTGTTCCGGTTCGGGAGTTTGTGCAAGTATCTGACGGATATAAGGATATTCCGCCTCGCTGATGCCATCGGAAAGCAAAAGCAGATAATCTCCTTTCTGTGCCTGTAATTTTGTCCGGAATGGTACAGCATCAGGCATCATGCCCAACGGAAAGCTTTTTGCTGCAATCTGTTGCATTTCATTTTTCCGGCAGAACAGCGAAGCCGCCGAACCAGACTTGCAGAATGTTAATTCTCCGGTATCAGCATTGAGAAATAAAATATCCAAAGTAGCAAAATTTTCAGTATTGGTTTCTGTCATGAGAAGGGTATTCAGCAGTCGAACCGCTGAATCCAGAGACATTTCACAGCTTATCAGATTCCGGAACGTTTTCACGGCAATGCGAGAAGCCAGAGAAGCCGCACTGCCGCTGCCCATACCATCAGAAAGAACAAGATACTGATTTCCGACAGCATCCGTAAATGCCTCTGCATGGTCTCCGCAGCGTTCATAGGCAGGTGCATTCCGGCTTTGCATGGCATAGTCCAGATGATAGGCAGGCACTTCATAAAAACAGTAACGAGTCAGATTTTTGTGAGAAAATGAAACTGCTTTTATTTCCGTATCCAGATGACGGCTTAGTAATTCCTGAATTGTTGCAAGCGGAAAGGCTTCCTTTTCAGAATAGACTTCTGCTGTATAGCGACCATTCCGCAGACGGCTGACAAAACAGCCTTCATCGCTGACAGCGCACCGCAGAAGAATATTTTTCAGGACTGCTGTTTCAGCATCACAACACAGCATAGCTCGCCGCCGTGCAGAATCTGCTGCCAGATGTTCGAGCATATGCAGCGATTCGAGCATCATACTGCGGCTCTGGAGCAAGGCAGTGTTCTGCATCTGGCGGACAGTGCGCCGCTGGAGAAAAACAGCCATCATATCAGCAATACGCCGGCGTTCCGGACAGGCTTCCAGCGTTTCGGAAATAACAGAAGGCATGTGCAGCATCTGCCGGAATGCCTGTGCAGTTTGTTCCGGGTTCTGCTTCCAGCACCGGGAACAATATTTACAGTTCTGACAAAGATTCTGTTGTACCTGCTGAACGGGGTCAGGCAGTGTGCTGACAGTTAAATGCCGCATTACTGCGGAAGTTTCTTCTCTGAGTTCCTGTAATGCCGTGCTGAGAAATATTTCCTGCTGAATCACTTGTCTTTGTCCCATCGGAACACGTTCCGGCACGGCGATGAATTTCCGGAATTCTGTCTGACAAAATATGGCATACAATGTACAAGTCACAACAAGTTCCGCCAGAACTTTGATAATGCCGATACTGCTGTCAAATACGGCACTGCTGAATATCTGCATCAGAAAGAAGACCGGAATATAAAACGCATTCGGAATCCGGTACAGAAATCCGGCAAGCATTGCTGTCACCGGAAGAAATAACAGAGGCATTCCCAGTGATACACTGCATAATACAACGCCGCAAGCCGTCAGCGCACCGCAGAGCGTTCCGGCTGACTGACGGAATTGCCGGGAGGCTAATAAAGTTACGGTAATGCCTAGAATTCTCCCCAGATTACAAAATTTCAAGTCCAAACTACAAAGTGCTGTAATGGTCAGCAGATAACAGACCGCATAAGTAAAGCTTTTCCCGGCACTGAGCGTAATTTTCTGGTCTTTGCGGAAACTCTGCACTGCATCGGAAAAGAAATATGCTGCTGTTCCAGTCAGAAACGATTCCAGAATATATAGCGGCAGTTTTCCGTCCGCATTCCGGAACAGCAAATCTGTCATAACACCTGCACCGATACAGGTGACAGCCGTCAGCACTCCAGAAAGCCAAGGCTTTTCATTTTCACAGAAAAAAATCCGGATACAAAGCAGCGAAATCAAGCAGGTCAGCAGAAACTGCATTTCTTCCGGTGCGCCCTGTATACAGTAGGCAATCAGACTTCCCAGCAAAAGGCAGAAACTATACAGTGGACTGCATATTCCGGCAACTGCGGCGGCTAACGGCGATACTGCACCACTGACCGTTCCCATCGACAGAAGATACCCCCCGCCTGTAGCAAGCACACAGCAGAAAGGTATCATAATCCATTCGGATTTGCATAATTTTTTCAGCATGACAAACCAGCTCCCTGCATATAATAAATCATAAATTTATTATAGCAGAAATTGTCTGCGAAATTTGTCGAACTGTGGTGCTATATTCAGATTTTTTAGTAAGAAAGTCTGATATTTCCTGCGATTTGTCATTTTTCCGGATATTTCCGGGATTTATAAAGTCCAGTCTTTTTCAGTAAAGTTTCCTTGCTGATATTTCAAATTTGTAAGCCAGAGCTGAATTTCATAATTCTGACAGTCAATTGCCCAGCGGATGAACTCATCCAGATTTTTTGTATGCAGGTGCTGCGGAAATGCTTCTATATATCCTTGCACAGCTTTCACGGATTTTTCATAGATAAGCTGCAAGATAACTTCGTTAAACTGATTGTTCAGATACTGAGGGATTTGTTTGTTATCGGGGTATTTCTGAAACAGCCAGAACAGGATTTCAAATTTTTTATTTTCAATGGCACACTGAATAAATTCTTTCAGATTTTCGGCACGGACACAGCTCCGGAACGATTGCAGATAATCCGTGACATACTGCCCCTGATTGTTCCGGATAAGACTTTTGATAATATTATCAAAATGTTCCTGGATATGGCTGTAAATTTTTGAATCCTCCTGATTCATGAGAAACATCTGATACAGCACCGGATATTTTATTTTCAAATCCATATTCTGGTTCAGTTCTTTCCGGACAATCATATAGATAAGACTATCTGCAATATCCGGCAGGTTTGCATATTCCTGTCTGGTGAGCGTAATGCCCTGACAGGTCAGATGCTCCAGAGAACTGCACGAATAAGCAATATATCCTACAAAACGCACACTTTCCGGAATGACAAGATGATTCAGATTTTTGCAGTAATTAAACGCCGCCGGTCTGATGGATTTCAGACCTTTTGGCGGAATCATTTCTGTCAGGCTGTCGCATTCTGAAAAGCAATGCTGACCGATATCTTTCAAGGTTTTCGGGAAATGTACCTGTCTCAGATTTTTACAGTACCGGAATGTATAATCTTCTACCTGGGTGACACTTTCCGGAATGGTGATTTCTTGCAGTTTGGCACAGTGTTCAAATGCGTGCCTGTAAATGCCTGTAACACTCTCCGGAATATGCACGGAAATCTTATCGACCGGACAGCGGATTAATTTTGTCAGAATTTTGCCGTTATGCTCGTAGAGGATACCGTCAAGAGTGACAAATTTCGGATTTTTGCTGTCAACTGTAATTTCTTTCAGACTGACACATCCGGCGAAAGCATTTGCTTCCTCGATTTCTGTGACCTGTGCCGGAATGTGAATTTTTTCCCGTCCTCCCGGACAGCACAACAGTTTTGTTTTTTTCCTGTTGTACAGTACACCATCAATATCACAGAACTCCCAGTTTCCTCCGCCTACGGAAATTTTTTCCAGTCCGAAACACTCATAAAATACATGATAGCCGATTTCCCGAACACCATTCGGAATATAAATTTCTTTGAGTTCCGGATGGCAGTCAAGAGAAAAACTGCCGATTTCCGTAACAGTTGCCGGAATGATGAGAATTTCTTTATCTTTGGAAGTATAATTCCGGATATGACAGCCGTTATCAATCACGAGTCCCATGTATTTGCCTTCTTTCAGTAAGAATAATTTTATATTATTTTGGGAGGGTTGGGAGGCTCGTACAGTACCCTTTATCTATTTTTTTAAAATCTGTTTTTTTGTGCGAAGGGATAGTAAACCCTCCCAACCCTCCCTGACTTGGTTAGGATAAATTTATTTTATTGCTGATACAGTTACTTAATTTTACCAACTCCGGCATAGTGAGGGCTTCTATCCGGACAGAAGGCGCAATTTCTGCCTGACTGAAAATTTCTTTCATCTTTTCTTTCGGAATATTCAGCCCTCCGGCAAGCACTCCGGCGAGCTGTTTTCTTCTTTGTGAGAATCCTGTTTTGACCATGCGGAAAAATAAAGCTTCGTCCTGTACATTCCAGATATTTTCCGGATAGCGTGTTATCTGAATCACCGCAGAATCCACATTCGGTGCTGGCAGAAAACTCCCTCTGGAAACATCGAATAATTTCACAGCTTTTCCATAATAAGCCACTGCAACAGTGACAGCACCGCTTTCCCGGCTTCCGACAGGCGCACAAAGTCTCTGTGCCGCTTCCTTCTGTACCATAACTGTGATAGTCTTCACAGGCAGTTTTTCTTCCAGAAGTTTCATAATCAGCGGAGAGGTGATATAATACGGCAGATTTGCACAGACAGCCGCTTCCAGACCGTCAAATTCTTCCTGAATCAGTTTTTTTAAATCATATTTGAGGGCATCTGCATGAATGATTTTCAGATTTTCAAATTCTGAGAGTGTTTCTTCCAGAATCGGAAATAATTTTTCGTCAAGTTCCACTGCTGCAACTTTCTCGGCACGCTTTGCCAGCTCCTTTGTCAGTACGCCGACTCCTGTCCCGATTTCCAGAATTCCGAACCCCGGCTTTGCATTTCCCAGTTCTGCCATTTTCGGACAGATTCCCGGATTGATAATAAAATTCTGCCCCAGTGATTTGGAAGTCTGAAATCCGTGATGCTGCATGACTTCCCTGATATAATTCATATCTGTTAATTCCGGCATGGTATCATTCCTTTTTTTAAGATTATCATTATTTTTTAGTATAACATATTTTAGAAAAAATGTCAATTATTTCTTCACCAAAACAAGTATTTTTTCCAAAAAAGTAAAAAGTATCAAAAAGCCAACAGATTGTTATCAAATTGTAACTTATTATTCATTTCTTTGTGGCGAAGAATGTGGTATACTAGAAGTTAGACAACAGATAACGACACACCGCTGTGACGTCAGCGGTTTTGAAGATAAGAAAGGAATGAGGCATTTTGCAAAATCAAGACAACAAAGAGCAGAAAGCACAGTCTGCCGGAAAATTAGATGCTTCTAAAATGTCCGCCGCAGAAATTCTGGAAGCTGTTGGTGTATCCACTTCACTGGCAGACAGCCTTGTCCGGGAAAACAAAGCAAAACAAGCTGCTGACTCCAATAATACTGCAATCCCTGCTCCGGAATCTGAGATGCAGAGACGAATTGCCGAAATACAGAAACAAAAAATGGCAAAAATCCGGGAATCTCTGGCAGTTCAGAATGAACCGGAAACGGAATCCTCTTTTGCATCTGCTCCGGCAGAAAAGCAACAGACCAGAAAAATTCGTTTCAAATCAGTTGCTGTCTCCGAAAAAACTACTTCTGAAAAAGCATTTTCTGATACAGATGTTTTTCATACAGATATTCCTCAGAAAGAATCTGTCGTAAATTATACTGCTGCTGAACGTCCTGCACCTGAACCTATGGACATTCCCACAGACGTTCCGAAGATGACACCATCAAAATCAGAAGTTTCTGCTCCGGAAAATACTTCTGCTGTACCTGCTCCCAAAAAGAAAAGAAAGAAAAAAACCGCTGGTTATGGTGCAAAAATGGGTGTTCTCATTGGTGCTGGATGTGCCGGTGTTATCATTGCTGCTTATTTTATTGGTGCGTTGAGCTATCAGGGAAAATTCCTGCCACGTACTTATATCAATTCGCTTTCTGTAGCAGGTATGACAACTGAACAGGCACATGATGCCCTTCTGGAAGAAAAAGAAGTCAAAGATTTGACTCTCATCACGCCCAAAGGCGAACAGGCTGTTTTTTCGGCTGCGGATTTTAAGGCAGCTTACAGTATTCCTTCCGGTGCGCTGAACGAAGCGTCCAACGAAGGCAATTTCAACTGGGTGACAAAATTATTTAAAAGTTCAGAATATGCCATTAAATACGACTACACTTATTCTCAGGAAGATTTGGAAAATTTAATCAGAACACATGACTGGGGTAATGAAGTTTCTCAAAATGCTAAAATTGTCCGTGGAGATTCCGGAAAATTTGAAATTCAGCCGGAAACTCTTGGTGATAAATTTGATGTTTCTATACTGATGAATTATATCATGGAGCAGCTCAATGCCGGAAAAAATACTATCAATATGGAAGAATCCGGCTGTTATGAAAACTATCGTGCTAAAGTCAAGGCTTCTGACCTGGAAGATGATTTGACAGTTTACAACCGTTATGCAAACTGCAATATTACTTTTGATTTTGATGACAGAAAGAAACTGCTGGACAATGATACTATCATCAGCTGGCTGCTTAAAAAAGAAGATGGTTCTTTTGTGACAACTTCCGGACATGATATTCCGCTGAATCAGGATGCTATTGCTGAATATGTCGCACAGATGGCAGAAGAAACGGACACCTACGGCAAAGACCGTGAATTTTATGCTAAAAATGACGGCTGGATTACAGTACCATGGACAGATGCCAGCAATTACGGCTGGAAGATTGACCAGAAAGCGACTGTCAGTCAGATTATCGACTTGATTCAAATCGGCGACCCGGTCATTATTGAACCGATTTATACCAGTTATGGCAAGGGTTATACCCGCAAAGAAGATGATATTGGCACGACCTATATTGAAGTAGATATTTCCGCACAGCATTTCTGGTATTATCGTGATAATGAAGTTATCATGGATTATGATATTGTATCCGGTCTGGAAACCAGTTCCAAGCGGCGCACACCCCGTGGCATTTTCAAGATTCTGCGTCATGCCTATGGTGCGACACTCGGCACTTATGCAGTAGAAGGCTATGAACAGTGGGTTGATTTCTGGATGCCGTTTACCTGGGACGGCTGCGGCTTCCATGATTTGAAGCGTGGTTCTTATGGCGGCAGTGTTTATATGTACAACGGTTCACATGGCTGTCTGAATATGCGCTGGTCAGAAGCGAAAAACTTGATTGATAATATTGAAGACGGACTTCCGGTTATTATTCATGACTAAAATTTAATATTTTTATCAAAAAGCAGAGTATTTTTGATACTCTGCTTTTTGTTATTTATGCACAAAAAAATTTTATAAATTTTGTACAGAATTTTCCGTAATTTTTTCACCTGTCAGACGTACTAACTAGTAACAAATTTCCAAAAAGGAGGAATCGTTATGAGTCAGAATCCTTATCAGCCTAATCATAACCCCAATTCGCCGGATGATTATTCCCGGCTTTACGGAAATCAGAATTCCGTTCAGACAAATGTTTACAGTTCACAGAATATTTCCGGTCTGGGGCAGAATCAGGCGAATTATGAAAAATATTATCAGTCCCCTGCCCCTGTTCTTTCCCGACCGAAAGAACAAAAGCCGAAGCAGCCGTTCAGCCCGATTCCGCTGTTACTGGTTGCAGGTGTTATTTTCCTGTTTTTAGGCGGCGTTATCTTTCTGACAAATACATGGGATATGCTTCCGGATACTATCAGGGCATTCAGTCTGCTTTCAGCGAGCCTGATAGCTTTTGGGGCAAACGTACTGGCGGAACGTGTTTTCAGGCTTCAGAAAACCGGACTTGCTTTCTATATTCTGGGCTGTATTTTCCTGCCGATGGCTCTGGGCGGAATTGGTGTTTTTCACCTGCTGGGCGACTGGTTTTCTTTTGACGGAGCAGGCGCAGGGCTGCTCTGGGCAGTGATATGTCTGAGTGTTTCCGGGTCGACATATCTGGGACAGAAAAACTATAAAAATACAGTTCTGGTATGGCTTTCTCTCGCCGGAACTGCTGGTGCATGGATATCTTTCAGCCTTTTCTTCTGTTCACAGATTCTCAGAGATATTTCTTTTGTAACACAGACAGTTGTTTTCGGCATTCTTGTTGTTCTGTATGCAGTCGCTGCATCTATCCTCTGCGAATACTATCTCCGGAAACATGCCGTTTCCTATGTGACAAAAGCGATTCCAAGTTTTTTATATATCGTCAATCTGCTGACTGCAATTATAATGTTACCCGTTTCTTCTGATGCGAAACTTGCCGCTGGAATTCTTTCGGCAGTAACAGCAGTATTATTCTGTAATTATCAGTTTATCAGAAAAAACTTTCATCTGGGTGTATTTGGTTCTGTCTTCTGCATGATGCTGTCACTATACCAGACAGCAGATTTATTTCCGGACTCTTCTTCTGACAGATTCATCTTTATGGGAACTGTCGGCGGTATTTTGTTCATGGCTCTGCACAAGATGCCAAAACTCCGCACAGAATTTACACAGACTTACGCAAAAGCCGGAATACTTCTCGGCGGTGTCACAGCATTCTGCCTGTGTTTTGCTGTTCTGGCAGAACAGAAAATTTTCTTTCTCTTGTACGGACTCCTGCTTCTTGGGATTATCAGCTTCGCCAGAAGTGAAATGCCTGCCCTGAAAGAAGAACCGCTGTACCTGATACTGCACTGCACACTTCTTTTCCTGACGGCGGAATATACGCATAACAGCAATCTGTTATTGCTTGGACTGGTTCTTTCAGCACTGCTGCTGCTGATACAGGCAATTATCCGGAGAAAGCTCTGGATGCTTTCTCTTGCAATTCTGACGAGCGGTGCAGTTCTTCTTCTGAATCTGGAACATTCTGAAATTACTTTGCTCTGGCTGTGTGCTGCCGGAATGTTTGGCAGTCTGATTTATGCCAACAGAACATGGCGTTTTGTTCTGGAACGCTGCTGTGCATGGGGATTTCTGGCATTTCTGACTCCGGCACTTGAAAAAACTTTCTCCATATTTATCAACAACAATACAACTGCATGGATTCTGACACTTGCAGTTTCCGGGCTGCTGTATCTGACAGAAACTTTTATCTTCTGGAAAGATTTAAGACCCAATGTGACAAAACCCTATCTTGAAATGGAATCACTTTTACTTTCTTTCATTGCAACAGCAGATTATCTGATTGATGATAATATACCCGGCGGATTTGCATTTCTGTTGTTTCTGCTGCTTATGGTCTTTGCGGGCGGATTTCTCCGGAAAAAGAATAATGCGATTGCAATTCCGCAATTGATAATGTCATTCATCATTGCTGATGCTCTGCTGCATGATGAACAATCTGCCGGAATTAAAATCACACTGTATCTTGTTCTGCTGCTTGCTTATGCCGGTATGGGCAGACTGCTGCTTCCGAATGGCTTTTACAGTCATGAAGACGGCGGATTTCAGATTGACTGGGCTTTACTTGCCGGCATTATGCCGGTATTCGGTGCAGCAATTGCAATTGACTGGTATCCTTCTATTTTAACATGTCTGTTTTTAGCGGTTTATTCTCTTCTGTACATTGGGAGAGTCGAAAACAGATTTATCCCGACACTGATGGCATCTGCATTCAGTTGTCTGACTATCTTCTTCCATAACGTGAATGACCCGTTCCAGATTTTTACGGTTCTGCATGACGGCGATATGAAAACACCTCAGGTCTTGTTATATGTACTTCCTCTGCATTTATTTATCCTGTCACTGCTGTGGATTCTTCCGCCGAAGCATAAAGAAACTGTACATAAAGCAAGATTTGCCATGTACTGTTTCACAATGCTTTGTCTGCTGATTGTCAGTCTGAATTTCAAAAATGCATCTGATGCCATTTTGCTGATGGTATTCAGCTTTGCGATTCTGATGGGAAGTTTCTGGGTAAAAAAGCTGCGCTGGTTTGCACTTGGATTTACAGTACTGTTCCTGACAACGCTCCGCCTGACATGGAAGTTCTGGACTTCTCTGCACTGGGGAATTTATCTGTTCTTAGCTGGTATCATTCTGATTGCAGTTGCTTCTTATACAGAGTATAAAAACAGATATTATGCAGAACACCCCGATGAACCGAAAAAGAAAATGGAATTCTTCAAGACATGGATATGGTAAGATAACACAAAAGCTTCTGCAAACCCTTTCCGGAGTGCAGAAGCTTTTGCTTATAGATGGAGGTGTTTCTTTATTTGTTCAGAAGCTGCTTTTTCAGCAGAATCAGGTCATAAATATTGACAATATCATCATTGTTCATATCTGCGGTTTTATCTACTTTTACACCGTCAGTACTCTGTCCGAGCAGATATTTCTGAAGTGCAACAATATCCAGAACAGTCACCTGACTGTCGTTGTTAATGTCACCAATCTGAACAGGTGCATCCGGTTCTGTTTCAGAAGGCTGTTCAGCACCGGCTTTCGGAACAGCATACACACCGTAAACAGTCAGTGGTTCGGCAGTGGCACTCATATAGAGATTATCTTCTTCTTCAAGTGAAATTACGCCTTCAATGGCAGCAAGCAAATCTTCATAAGTGAACTTTGCGACAAAAGGTGTATCTGTATCAGAAGCGTAAACATAATTCCATGTTTCCTGTGCTTCATTCTGGAGTACAAGTGTCGGGTCGCCTGTAGTATCATAAATCATGACAAAATCATAATTTTCACTGGCATACTGTTTCCACTGTCCCAGAGCAGCCGGTTTCCATGCTTCCAGTTCCAGACCTTTTTTCGACCTGTAGAGTTCTTTCCAGTCTTCTCCGACAGTAATCTTATCCCAGCTGAATTCCGGAGAAACATATTCTTCATAAGCCGGGAGTGTCGGTGTAATGCCATAAACGCTCATCATGGCTTCGATAACCGGAGCTGCATTCGGAAACCAGGTATTTGTCATTCTGTAGACATAGCCATGAGATTCGCCGCCGTTATTGATTGCCTGATTATCCCAGAGTACACACGGAATACCGGCATCTTTTGCCTTGGACAGATAAGATTTTGCCCAGTTGCATCTGGATTCTGTGTTATCAAAGTCAGAAGCACTGAATTCACCGATTACAATAGGGGTATTCTTTTCATCAGAAATCTGTTTCATGTTATTGAAGAAAGTAGTCAGGGAATATTCATAATCTTCGCCCCAGCCGCTTTTTCCGGGGAATTCATGATTGGCTTTGCTGTCTTCTGCCATAGTGAAATAATACGGCAGATACGCATGAACAGAAAGCGCAACATTTCCGGCATTCTGCGGAATTTCAATATTTCTGACAGCTGTTGCATCAGAAGAAGCGGCATAGCCCGGAAGCATCAGCACTCTTTCCTGATTGGAAGCAGAACCCTGACTTCTGACAGTATTTACAAATACAGCATTCAAATCATTGATATACTTTGTTGTATAACCGCCGTCATCCGTACCGTTGCCCCACTGATTTACATTAGGATTTCCGGTCTGACGGGGTTCGTTCATACCCTCGAAAATTAAATGCTGGTCATAGTCTGCGAATTCGGCAGAAACCTGAGTCCAGATATCGCCTAATTTTTTGGCAGCAACAGCATAAGTTTCATCAGTAAATACTTTTTCATTGATAAAATCTTCATGGTGTACATTCAGGATGACAAACATATCCTGATGATAGGCATAATCAACAGTCTGCTTGACATAGTCCATCCAGTCACTGTTGACAACATACATCTGGCTGGATTCATCATATTCAAGATGTTCATACCAGGTTGTCGGAATTCTGACAGTATTAAAACCGGCAGCCTTGACAGTGTCAAACAGTTCCTGTGTCGGTTCAGGATTGCCCCATTTTGTTACGAATTTTCCCGGAGCAGTAGTACTTTTCAGTCCGGTAGTTGCAACATCGAGCGTGTTGCCGAGATTCCAGCCGATTGTCATCTGTGCAACAACAGACTGTGCATTCTGACCGTTCAGGGAAGCAGCATTTGTTTCGATTGTGGTTTCAGGCAGACAGCTTAAACCGGTGACTGTCAGTGCAGCAACAGCAGCGGCGGCAGTGAATCTGCCCACATTCTTCTGATTTTTCATAATAAATTCCCCCAAGAATTTAAATTTTACCTCTTTATGAAAACGATTGTTTTCTTCTGTGATTTTATTATATAATTAAAGTGACAAAATGTCAAGATATTTTATGTATTTTTTGCACAAAAATTATGTAAATTTTTTATAAACAAAAACAAAATAAAACTAATTCATAAATTATGCAAAAATGCAGTCCGGACAGAATTACCGGACTGCTGCTATTTATATTAATTTTTCAAGAAATTTTCGGGCATCGGTCAGACTTACGAATTTTTTCCAGCTTAAAGCGATTGTTTCCTGATTTTCCGGCTGAATGTCCGGAATATGAATCGGATATGTTTTTGCTCTGTAGGCACTCCGGATACCATTGACAGAATCTTCAAAAGCAAGGCAATTTTCCGGCGGAAGCTGCAAGGCTTCACAAGCTTTTGTAAAAATTTCCGGATGCGGCTTGCCATTCTGCACCATGTCTCCGGTAATCACTTCATCGAAATACTGTAATAATCCGGCTTTTTCAAGCTGTTTGCGGACGGTGACTTCTCTGGTAGAACTTGCCACGGCAAGACGGATATTTCTGGATTTCAGAAATTTCAGCATTTCTTCTGCGCCTTCTTTGACAGGAATCTGCTGTGCAAGAGCTTCTTTTGTCAGCTTCCGGGCAGTATCCAGAAAATTCTGATAATCAAAATCTTTGCCGTAAGTTTTTTCAAAAAATTCGACTGTACTGTCATGATTCAGACCGATACAAGCCATTTTTGCCCGCTGCACATCTGCAAAGCCGACAATTTCGGCAGCTTTGTCCCATGTTCGGGAACATACCTGTTCCGTATCCAACAACAGACCGTCCATATCAAACACTGCGCCTTTGATTTCCGCCGGACTGCCGAACGGGAAAATTCTTGTACCGGGAAACCGTTTTTCATAGAGTTCAAACAATGTCCACTGAAACAGATATGGAATCACCTGATGTGTGTGCAGCAGGGCTTCCCATTCAGGTTTTGTAACCCATTTTGCTTCGGTGACTTCTTCAGGCTGAAGTTTCAGTTCCAAATTTTCAGAATCTATCTGTGCAATCCAGTAATCATCCCAGATATTATAATTCCGGAACGAAAAAATCGGCTCTGTGTCAGTAAAATCAAGATGCAAACCAAGTTCTTCTTCGGCTTCACGGGTAACAGCGGCACGGCTGTCATCACCTGTCTGTGCAATACCGCCGAGAGAAATATCCCACATATCCGGCCAGCTTGCCTTATTTTTCACACGTTTCTGCACCAGAAATCTCCCCTGTTTATCGAACAGCAGCAGATGAATGACTAAAATAAATTCATCTGCTTTTCTGGGCTTTCCTCTCTGGACAGTTCTGCCCGTCAGATTTCTGTGAATGTCATAAATATCCTGATATTCCGGCATTATAAAAAACCTCTTTTCCCAATTTTTTTTATTATAAAGCTTTTCCGGAAAAAAGTCAAGCATGATGCAGAAATCTATAAAAAATTCATATTTTTTTAAAAAAATCCTGTTGATTTCTGTACAAATTATGTTATAATAAATATTAAATATTTTAATTTTCAAAAGGAGGTATTTTTCATGGCAGACAAGAATTTAACTGAACTGGTATTCATTCTTGACCGCAGCGGCTCTATGGGCGGACTGGAAAAAGATACCATTGGCGGCTTCAACGGCATGATTGAAAAACAAAAAAAAGAAGAAGGCGAAGCCTTTGTCACAACAATTTTATTTGATGACAAAATTGAAACACTGCATGACCGCTTAAATCTGAAAGAAATTCAGACACTTACCGACAAAGACTACACTGTCCGGGGCATGACTGCTT
>DJXC01000152.1 GCA_002449575.1 Ruminococcus sp. UBA7014 | reverse complement strand
TCAGAGAGTCTGTTTTATTTCCCTTATTACCGAAAAAGAAATCCGGCTGATTCCCACAATCTGAAATCAGCCGGATTTTTTTATTTTTTTTCTCGCTGGTGCATACAGTAGGCAAGTGTCATTAAACTGTCACCAAGATGCACATTTTCGACAATGACATCCGGATTTGTGATTCTCAAATCAAAATGACTGAAATTCCAGAATCCGCAAATGCCCATTGCAATTAATTTATCTGCAAGCTGTTGTGCCGCATTTTTCGGAATGCACAGCACAGCAACCTGTGGTTTTCTCTGCTGACAGAAGCTTTCCAGCGTTTCCATCGGCATGATTGGCAGATTTGCCGTCATTGTTCCGGCAAGCAGTGGATTGTCATCAAAGATGCCGATTAACTCACAGCCCCGTTTCTGAAAATCCAGATGTGCGGCAACTGCTTTTCCCAGATTGCCCGCACCGATTAAGATAACCCCCGTGTGTTCGTGTACACCGAGTATTTCGCCGATAATCTCCCGCAGTTCCTTGACATGATAGCCATAGCCCTGCTGACCAAATCCGCCGAAACAGTTAAAATCCTGTCGTATCTGAGAGGCAGAAAGTCCCATTCTCTGTGCGAGTTCACGGGAGGAAATGCGTTCTGTCTTTTCACGTTCCAGTTCTCCCAGAAATCTGTAATATCTGGGAAGCCGGCGAATGACAGGAGTAGAAATCACCTGTTTTCCCATAATGTCTCCTTACTGCATGAGGGCAGCCAGTCTTGTATTAATTTCTTCGAGGAATTCTCTGGAGTTGACTTTTCTCTTGTTTTCAAGGGTGGACAGCAGATACAAATCGCCTGTCATGACACCTTCTTCGATAGTCTGGATAGTTACCTGTTCGAGCTTGTCTGCATAGCTGATTAAGTCCGGAATATTATCCAGTTCGCCACGCTTGCGGAGTGCGCCGCTCCATGCGAAAATAGTGGCTACAGAGTTAGTAGAAGTTTCTTCACCTTTCAGGTGTTTGTAATAGTGACGCTGTACTGTACCGTGAGCGGCTTCAAATTCGTAAACGCCGGACGGAGACACCAGCACGGAAGTCATCATAGCAAGAGAGCCATAGGCAGTAGAAACCATATCAGACATGACATCACCGTCATAATTCTTGCAAGCCCAGATATAGCCGCCATTGGAGCGAATCACACGGGCAACAGCATCATCAATCAGCGTATAGAAATATTCGATTCCGGCTTCTTCAAACTTGGCTTTATATTCCTTCTCGAAGATTTCGGCAAAAATATCCTTGAATCTGTGGTCATATTTTTTAGAGATAGTATCTTTTGTAGCGAACCACAAATCCTGTTTGAGGTCAAGTGCATAGTTAAAGCAAGCTCTTGCGAAACCGGAGATACTGTCATCACGGTTATGCAGACCCTGAATAATGCCGTCACTTTCTGTAAATTCATGAATAAGCTGACGTGTTTCGTTGCCGTCTTTATCAGTATAGACAAGTTCCGCCTTACCGCCCTGTTTCACCTGCATTTCTGTATTTTTGTAGACATCACCGTAAGCATGACGGGCGATAGTGATAGGCTTTGTCCATGTTGGAATATAGGGAGTAATGCCTTTGACGAGAATGGGGGTTCTGAAAACAGTACCGTCAAGAATGGCTCTGATAGTACCATTCGGAGACTTCCACATTTCGGAAAGATGATATTCCGGCATACGGGCAGCATTCGGGGTAATTGTGGCACACTTGACAGCAACGCCGTATTTTTTAGTCGCTTCTGCGCTGTCGAAAGTGACTTTATCTTTTGTTTCTTCACGATGGTTCAGACCTAAGTCATAATATTCTGTTTTGAGGTCGACATAAGGTAGAATCAGAATATCTTTAATCCACTGCCACAGAATACGGGTCATTTCGTCTCCGTCCATTTCTACGAGCGGGGTTGTCATTTTAATTTTGTCCATTGGTAAATTCCTCCTGATAATTTATTTTTTTGCTGAGGGGTCAGCAAAAATGATTTTTATCTCATCTGTAATATACTGATTAATTGCCTGTTCAAACTGCGGATAGACAGTTTCACGTTTATTGCCGAATACACCGCATCCGAATGCACCGAGAATCAGAATATCGGGATTCTGTACGGCGCACAGCCTGATAATATTTGCAATTCGCTGTTCCATGATGAGATTTAATTTTTTCTTTGAAAATATCAATTTTGCAAATGTCCGGTTGACTGCCGGGCAGGTGATGAAATCACAAGTTTCTGGTGATTCCAGAAGATTTCCGGAATTATCCCGGATAACCGGGACATTCCGGGAATAAATCATATGATTTGTATAATCCGGAAGAAGATGCAGTCTATTTGCGTGATAATATTTTTTCGCTGTTCTGATAGTATAATACAGCATACTTGCCCGACAGAGGGCTTCTTCCTGTGCATTTCCGCCGAGGACGTACCCACCGCCCGGATACATTGCATTTGCAAAGTTCAGGGCGATAGTTTTTCCTGTGCCGTATTGCAGAACTGCTGTGATAGTATCTGTACAGACCAGATTTTCAGAAACCTGAAATTTCTGATTTCTTTGCACAGGTTCAGCCGTGACGTTCAGAAAGACTTCCGACTGCATATCCGGATAAGAATTATTTTTAAAAATTCTGTCATTTTGAAATTTTATTTTTAAAAAATTCATGGTTATTTCTCCAGACATACCAGAAGCACACAAACCAGCAGCATTATTAAACAAGCTGTTGTTTTTCTGATACCAGACGATATTTTCGGAGCATAAGTTTTCAGCAAGTAGTCTGTGCCATAATAAGACACCGCCATAATCACAATGCTGATAAATCTACTTAATTCTTTCCCAAACATAAAATTATCTTAAATTATATACTATCATGATAATTACACAGACAGCAGTTGCTGCCAAAACGCTGATAATTTTTCTGTTCACAGATGGCATGTCCGGAACATATTTTTCTAACTGATAATCCGCTGCCACAAAAACTATCACTACAATTATCATAATAACTATAATTATCATTTCTGTTCCCATACAAAGCAGCAACAGAAGTATCAGTGCAACACTTACAATTGTACTGTTTTTCCAATTCATAAATTATAATTATTTCAGGTTTTCTCTGGTATAGTCCAGCAGACCGCCTGCAAGCATAATATCCTTAGTTCTGCCTGTCAGTTCGCAGAGAACAGGAATTTCCTTGCCTGTCGTCTTGTTGATAATATTGAACTGTGTTTCGCCTGCTTCGACTTTGGCACGAATGTCAGCCAGTTCCAGAACATCGCCTTGACTGATAGCATCATAATCAGATTCGTTTACGAATGTCAGGGGTAGAATGCCGGCATTAATCAGGTTTGCTCTGTGAATTCTTGCAAAAGATTTTACTAATACTGCCTTGATTCCCAGATATAACGGTGCAAGTGCAGCATGTTCACGGGAAGAACCCTGTCCATAGTTAGAACCGCCGACAATAATGCTCTTACCGAGTTCTTTTGCTCTTGCCGGAAAAGTTTCATCACAGACAGTAAAGCAGTGCTGTGAAATTGCCGGAATGTTTGAGCGCAAAGGCAGAATCTTTGCACCGGCAGGCATGATATGGTCAGTTGTAATATTATCTTCGACTTTCAGAGATACCGGAGCTGCAATAGAAGCTTCCAGAGGTGCAGTTTCCGGATAAGGTTTGATATTAGGTCCTCTCAGAATTTCTACATTCGGAGCTTCTTCTTCAGATGCCGGAAGTGCAATCATATTATCATGTACGGTGAACTTTTCAGGCAGTACAAATTCCGGCATTTCGCCGATTTCTCTGGGGTCAGTCAGATAGCCCGTCACTGCGGAAATCGCTGCCAGTTCCGGAGATACCAGATAAATCTGTCCGTCCTTAGTTCCGGAACGTCCGAGGAAGTTTCTGTTAAAAGTTCTCAGAGAAATACCCTTGGAATTCGGAGACTGTCCCATACCAATACAAGGACCGCAGGCACTTTCCAGAATTCTTGCGCCTGCATCAATCATGATGGATAATAAGCCCATATCTGCCATCATGTTGAGTACCTGCTTAGAACCCGGCGCAATTGCAAGAGACACATCCGGATGAACTGTTTTTCCTTTCAGAATGTGAGCGACTTTCATCATATCCAGCAGAGAAGAGTTTGTACAAGAACCAATGCAGACTTGGTCAATCTTCATCTTGCCGCCTTTTTCTTCTTCAATTTCCTTCACAGACTTGACATTGTCCGGAGAATGTGGACATGCTGCCAGCGGTACGAGTTCAGAAAGATTGATATTGACTTCCTCATCATAGACAGCATCGTCATCCGCTTTCTGTTCTGTCCATACTTCTCCTCTGCCCTGTGCTTCAAGGAATTGTCTGGTAATTTCATCAGACGGGAAAATAGAAGTCGTTGCACCGAGTTCCGCACCCATATTGGTAATAGTGGCACGTTCCGGAACAGATAAAGTCTTTACACCTTCACCGCAGTATTCGATAACTTTGCCGACACCGCCCTTGACGGATAATCTTCTTAATACTTCCAGAATAACGTCCTTAGCAGCTACCCACGGAGAAAGCTTGCCTGTCAGGTTGACTTTTACAATTTTCGGATAAGTGATATAATATGCACCGCCGCCCATAGCAACAGCAACGTCCAGACCGCCTGCGCCGATAGCAATCATACCAATGCCGCCACCTGTCGGAGTATGGCTGTCAGAACCGATTAAGGTCTTTCCCGGAATGCCGAATCTTTCCAGATGTACCTGATGGCAGATACCATTGCCCGGACGGGAGAAATAAATGCCATGTTTCTTTGCTACTGAACCGATAAAACGATGGTCATCCGCATTTTCAAAGCCGTTCTGGAGCGTGTTATGGTCGATATATGCAACGCTTCTTTCTGTACGGACACGAGGCACACCCATTGCCTCAAATTCGAGATAAGCCATAGTTCCGGTTGCATCCTGTGTTAAGGTCTGGTCAATTCTGATACCGATTTCCTGACCTTTGACGGGCTCACCATCAACAAGATGCGCACGGAGAATTTTTTCTGTGAGTGTCAAACCCATATTTATTCATTCCTTTCAAAAATAATATAATTCTATTATACTGCAAAAAACACTATTTGTCAACTATTTCACAATGTAATTGCTTTAAAAATGATACTTTCTGAAACCAACAGAAACGCTTTTTATTCTTCTGATTTGTCTTTATGAGAAAACAAAATGACAGACTCTCAAATAAGAATCTGCCACCAAGAGAATGATTACGCTCCTCAAAAGCAAATTTGGTCAAAAAATTCCAAAGATGCTTTCAGCATATCATGAAAAT
>DJXC01000122.1 GCA_002449575.1 Ruminococcus sp. UBA7014 | reverse complement strand
CGGCGAGGGGAAGCCCCCGCCTCTATAGGCGGGGGAGGATGTCACGATAACAGATTCTGATACAAAGACAGGCTGAAAAAGATGGTCAATTTTTCCGAAAACTGAAATAAAATTTTGTGCATTATATCAATTGCTTTTGAACACAATTCTATGGTAAAATGTTCAAAAAGACGAAAATGGAGGAAAGCATCTATGAATGAATTCAAGTATGCTTTGAAAAAAGCTTTTTCTTTGGAAGAAGATTCTGCAACACATGAAGAAATCAAGAGGCGAATTATCAGCGGAGGGCAAGTGACAGGCACGAACATGTGTGTGTTAATCTGTGCAATTCTGATTGCTTCGGTAGGCTTAAATGTCGGTTCAACAGCGGTAATTATCGGTGCGATGCTGATTTCTCCGCTGATGGGCAGTCTGCTTGCAATGGCATTCGGTGTGGCTTCGGCGGATAAATCACAGCTTCTCCGGAATTTCTATGGATTTCTGTTGCAACTGATTATCAGTCTGCTGGTATCGACAGTTTATTTTCTGCTTTCTCCGGTCAAAGCACCGACTTCAGAAATTATTGCCCGTACACAGCCTACTGTTTATGATGTCATTATTGCAACAGCCGGCGGATTTGCCGGAATTATCGGCAGTACCCGGCACGACAAGGCGAATAATATTATCCCCGGCGTGGCGATTGCTACTGCACTGATGCCGCCTGTCTGCACCTGTGGTTATTCTATCGCCAATGCAAAATGGGAAATGCTCTCTGGTGCGGCATATTTGTTTCTTGTCAACTGCTATTTTATTTTTGTTTCTGCCGTGGTGATTCTTGACTTGCTGAAAATTCCGAAAATCAGCAATATCAATGAAAAACAGTGGAAACGTCTGAAAGTTGCTATTATACGGAATACTATTATTGTACTTCTGCCAAGCATTTTCTTTACCTTCCTGATGCTGCGAGCGCATTAAGAAAAAGCCTGCTTTCCGGAATGCCGGGAAGCAGGTTATTTTTCAGCCTATGACAATAAAATCAGATAATACATAACCTGTATAATTTTTCCATGTGACAACATACCAGTTATTGGCTTTGCCGTAAATGGTAACGGCTTCGCCATTCGGGATGGAAGTAATTCTTGCACCATTAATGCTCGGATAACTTCTCAGGTTCAGCCCTGAACCGTCTGTGACGACAACACCTTTGACCACTTTTGAGGGTGTCAGGAAGGGAATGCCGAAATAATCACACAAGGATTCCGTCAGATTAGCAGCAATGGCATCCAGACTGCTGCGAATCCAGTCCGCATCTTCTTCATTGTCATGATAGCCGAGTTCACAGAAAACGGCAACAGCATTGGTTCTGGTGACTTCTCCAAGGCTGACAGTTGGCCGTGCCATGACCTTGGAAGGAATCGGATAAACACTTTTCAGATTATTTGCAACAGTAATTGCCAGTTTTTCACTTGCCATACTGTAGGGAGAATAATAAATATCTACTCCCCGGAGCTGACCGCTCAGGCTTTCCGGTGCAGCATTGGAATGCAGGGCAATATGCACATCATAGTAAGCAGCATTAGAATCTGCAATCGCTCCGGCAGCCGCACGGTCAGGGTCATTCCGGGTGAAAGCAATGCCGCTTGCCCTCAGATAGGGTTCCATTGCATCGGCTAACAGATTCATATATTGTTCTTCATTGCCGCCGTTGACATAGGGATTAAACTCCTGTGTCGAAGGGCTTAGAAAAATTTTCGGCATGAACATTCTCCTTTCATAGAGATACTATATTCTATGCCGAAGATTCTGGAAATGTTCAGAATCAGAGATTTCCGAAAACAATATTCCGCATCAGCTTTGCTGCCGGAGAAGTGCCGGCACAGGCTGTCTGCACCCAGAAGAAAAGAACAATCTTTTCCAGAGGCTCAACACAGAAATAAGTCCCTGTCCAGCCATCCCAGCCGAATTCGCCAAGACTCGCAATTGTACCGGCTTCTGCCTGATTTGTCAGAACACGCACCAGACAGCCATAATCATAGCCACGCAGAGAATCCCACTGCTGGTCTTTCCGGAAATTTTCTCCGCCAATCTGGGGAGTTCTGATATATTTCAAAGCTTTTTCGCTGATAATTCTTGTACCGTTTTCGCCGATACCGTCGTGAGCAAGTGCATTTGCAAATTTCGCATAGTCCGGAATCGTGGAGCATAACCCTGCACCGCCGGAAATAAATGCCGGAAGTGTCAGGTAGTTATTCAGTCCCAGATGGCAGGCAGTATCCGGAAGCAAGCTGCCGTCTTTTGGTTCATAGGCGGCTGTAAAGCGGTTCTGCTTTTCTTCCGGAACATAGAAATCTGTTTCTGTCATACCTAGCGGACGGAAAATATTCTGAAACAGATATTCCCTGTAATCCATGCCGGAAACTTCCTGCACAAGACCGCCGAGAATATCCGCAGAAGTGCCATAGTCCCAATGCGTGCCGGGGTCAAATTCCAGCGGAATTTCAGCAATGCGGCGACAGTATTCTGCAAGACCGATTTCGTTTTCTGTTCCTCGTTTCTGCTCCATTTCGTAGTAAAATGCTGCAACATCTTTCTGTGTCTGATTCAGGCAGTTGGGGTAAGGCATACCAGAAGTCATATTCAGCAGATGCTGTACACGAAGTTCCGAATTTGCCGGACGTGGCTTTCCGGATTCATCATAAACTTTCATATCAGCGAATTCCGGAAGATACCAGCTTACCGGAAAATCCGGGTGCAGTTTTCCCTGTTCGACAAGCTGCATGACAGCAACAGCGGTCACAGGTTTTGTCATAGAGTAAATCCGGAAGATGGAATCCATCTGCATAGGCTGATTTTTTTCACGGTTCGCCATACCGAAGGAATTCGCATAAATGCATTTGTAATCCTGATAGACTGCGGCATTTGCGCCGACAAAGTCACCGTTTTCCAGACAGTGATTTATCATACTGTCAAGTAAGTTTTTCATGAAAAAGACCTCTTTTCTAAAAAGTAAGCTTGTTTTATGCATAGTGAATTTCATCAAGGCGGACTTTGATTGCTTTATCCAGTGCAAAAGAATAAATATATGCTTGTTTCACAGGTGCATTCAGTACCAGTTCCATCGCTTTCTGATACAGTCCAAGCTGAACGGCGTATTTTTTTGTCAGTTCACTGTCATGCTGTACATGGTCTGTTTTATAGTCAACAATTACCCAGCCGTCCGGTTCATGAAACAGCAAATCGACCGTGCCTATCATAATGCCGTCTGTATCCAGATAATTTTGCAGCAGCATGGAACTTTCCGGCAGATGCAGTTTCCCAATCTGGACAAATAACTGCTTTTCTTTCAGTACAGAATCAGAAGCGGCAATTCTTTGATATAATGCGCTGTCAAAGAAAGCTCTGATTTTTTCCGGCTGCATGGCTTGTGCTTCGACTGGTTCAAGAATATCTGCCTGTAACATTCTTTGTATTTCCTGTTCCGGATTCCGGACAGCTGCCTGAAAATCCATAAACTGCATTATTTTATGAATGGCTGTTCCTCTTGCTGCACCATGCAGACGGCGGATTCTGCCTTCTTCGTCTTCGAGCATGAATTCTGGAATCTGAATTTGTTCGGTCATGCCTGTTTCCGGATGGGAAAGAGAAGTCACTGTCCGTTTTGCCGGGAGTTCCGTCAGATAAGAGGTATACTGCCATGAAAGCTGTTCCCGTATCTGACTGACAAGTCTGCCATCAGGTTCAGCAGAAACAATGATTTTTTCTGCTGCCTGAGATTCAGCAGTCTTTCCGGCAGTCCAGACCTGATATTCCGCCATAGAAGAAGCAACAGATTTGCCTTCGTCCATCGCTTTCCGCAGATAGTCTGCTTCATCAGAAGAAAGCAGATAAGCAAGAAGCCAGTCCTGCATACTGTTCATTTCCGGCGCAAGTTCTCTGACAGCGTAAGATTCCAGCACACCGCCCATATTGCAGATATGATTTTTGGGACTGCATCCAGTATGAATATTATCTGTAACAAGAAATAATTTTTGTTTGGCTCTGGTGAGTGCGACATAAAGAAGACGCATTTCCTCGCTTTTTTCTTTCTTGTTCTGCTGATATTGCAGATACTGATAAATTCCAGAAGTTATTTTTACACAGCGTTTGCGGTCAATCATCTGCAAACCGAGGATACCATTTTCCGCCGGAAGAACGGGCGGCGGTGTAGGACGTTTATTGAACTGCCGTTCAGAATGCAGTAGAAATACAAACGGATATTCCAGACCTTTGGATTTATGAATTGTTTTCACAGAAACATAATTTGCTTTCTGACTGAGCAGATTTGCAGAAAATTTTTCTCCGCTTTCCCGTAGATAATCCAGATAGCGCAGCCAGCCGCTTAAACTGCTCTGGGCCGTAAGGTCAGCATGTTCACGGTAACTGAGGGCATATTCTGCAAAAATTTCGAGATGTTCACGGCGTTCGTCAGCATGTTCATACAGGCTCTGGAGAGACATGAAATCTGTCATTTCATAGATTTCATAAAGAAATTGTTCGAGCGGCATTGTATCTGCAAGTGAGCGCATCTGTGCAAGCTGTTCCAGAAACATGTGACATTTCCGGAACAGAACAGAATCTTCCTGTTCGGAAATGGTCTGCATCTGGAGATAGATTCTTCTGCCGTCACCGGAGACTTTCAGCATGGCTAAATCTTCGGGAGTGAAGCCGTAAACCGGAGAAAGGAGTACGCCTGCTACAGCGACATCTGTCATGGGGTTGTCAATCACACGGAGCAGATTGGTCATCAGCTGAATTTCCGGAAGTGTCAGAAATCCATCATCTTCATCAAATGCAAACGGAAGATTCCTTTTCTTGAATGCTTCGGCAATAGGTTTTACATGCTTTTTGGGAGAACGCAGCAGAATACAGAAGTCTTTATATTCACACGGTCTGATACTGCCGTCCTGCATGACCGGAAACTGCTGTGCAATCATAGAAGCAATCGTATCCGCAGCACAGTCAGCCTGTAAATCTTCACTGGCACTGTCAGCACTGGATTTCGGGATAATGACCTGAACACCCTGATATTTTTTATCCAGTTTCAGATAATCTGCCGCACCGAAATTAAGCTGTTCATCCTGTGTATAGAACAATTCACCGCATTTTTCAGACATGACATTCCGGAATAAATCGTTGATAAAGTCCAGAATGCCGGGCGCACTGCGGAAGTTCTGATTCAGGTAAATTCTGGACATTTCATGACCTTTGCAGTTTGCAAGAGGGGTACTGTCCTGAATCGCTTTTCTGAAATTTTCGGGGTTTGCCTGCCGGAAACGATAGATAGACTGTTTGACATCGCCTACCAGAAAGGCATTTGTTCCGTAATGAAGTGTTCTGCCGTCTTCGGAAATACGACATTCCTGTGACAGCAGCTTGAACAGGCAGTCCTGCTTGTCGTTGGAATCCTGATATTCATCAATCATAATCAGCTGATATTTCCGGGCGAAAGATTCTGCAAGTTCTGAACGGTGCAGAATGCCGTTTTCGTCAAGCGTGCCGAGCAGACCGAGTACAAGATGTTCGGCATCATCAAAACTGAGTACATTCTGTTCTTTTTTTTCCTGAAACAGTGCTGTCTGATATTCCTGAGTCAGTTCCAGCAGCAGCGGAATGACTTGTTTCTGAATTTCGGAATCTTCTTTCCAGAATGTCAGAGGTACTAGCGTTCCTTTGATAAGTGCAGTATATTTTTCTTTATAAATATCCCGGATATGTCCAAAAATTTCTTTTTCTTCCTCACGGTAATAATCTGCATTTTTCTTTCCGCCGGGGAAAGGCTTGAATTTTATGATTTGATATTTCAGCGGGTCAGTCAGAAGTGCAGACTTGTCAGCATTGCAGATATAATTTTGTTGTGCCTGAAATCGAGCAATATCATCATTCAGGACGATTTCATATTTTCTGTCGCCGGGGCAGTCAAAGGCATCTACAGCAAAAGTACGGCTTTGTTCTGCAAGAGTGATACATTCCTGAATGCCTTCCAGAAATGTCTGTTTCAGGCTGTTGAAGAAACAGGCATTTTCACCCTGACAGAAAGCCTGTGCCTGTTTTATCCAATAATCCGGAAATGCCAGCGAATTCAGATAATTGGCTGTCAGGAGGATAAATTTTTCCAGTTCGGCATCTTCTCTGATGCAGAAATAATTAAATAATAATTTTATTTCTGTTTCCCGGTTTTTGGTCCATGATTCCAGTACAGACTGGAGCGCACGTTTTTTGAATACATATTCCCGTGCCGGTTCGGCAATGCTGAACTGTGAAGAAACACCACAGGCATCGGCATTTTCCCGGATAAAATCAAAGCAGAACGAATGAATTGTTGAAATTTTGGCACTGCTTAAAGCACTTCTCTGCTGAATCAGCCAGTCATAAGCGGCTTCCTGATGTCTGCCCTGCTGGTTCATTTCATCAAGTGTTTCAGTAATTTTCCGTGCAAGACGCTGTTTCATCTGGGCAGCAGCATCTTTTGTGAACGTCACAACGATAATTTCATCTGCTGCAACACGGGTATCCGGAGAGGGGTCAGCCAGAATTTTCAGTAATCTTTCTACAAGAACGGCAGTTTTTCCGCTTCCGGCAGCGGCAGAGACAATAATGCTTCTGTCTCTGGTATCAATCGCATTTTTCTGCTGGTCAGTCCAATTCATGAGTTTCTTCCTCCTCTTTCGGCTGTTCGCTGTCAGATGCAAAGACAGTTTCCAGTGCAGCTTGTTTTTGTTTTGCAGTTGTTTTTTTGGTTTCTGTTTCGGCATGACCGCAAATATCCGCACAGGCGCAGTGCTCACAGGGCGAATACTGCTGATATAAATACGGATTTGGCGCAGTGTCACCGGCATAGAGCCTGTCAGCCATTTCACAGAGTTTCTTTTCGACATGCTTCCGGAGACTGCCGAGCTGTTTTTCCGTCATGGAAAACAGAATATCTTCCTGTGTATGCTTCATGACAGAAGCCGGACGGGAAATTTCATGCTGCATATAAGGCAGTGTACTGTCCAGAAGCAGTCCTTTCATCTGATAATAATCCTGTAAAATTTCCTCTCTGGAACGGGGGTTTTCTTCACGGGAATCGTAATCTGCTCCAGCGGGCTGACCACTTGGCAGATAGAGAACGCCGGCAGGAGAAGCACTGCCAAATGCTTTTTGCTGTTCAAGGGCGAACAGGTAAATCAGCATCTGCATATCCAGACCGTCAGCAAGTTTTTCCGGAGAAAGAAATTTCTTTCCGGTTTTGTAGTCAATGACACGCATCAGAAGCTGATTATCCGCATTGCAGATATCTACACGGTCAATCTTGCCTTTGCAGAGAATTGCACCGTCACGGAGCGAATACGGCTGACAGCCGTCATTTCCGCCGATTTTCTGTTCAAAAGCTGTAGGAATAAATTCTGACTTTTTCAGTTCTTCCTGCATATGCTGCATCAGCTGGAGAATACTTCCGGTACTGACTTCATAATTCAGCCGGAAGCGGCTGTCTTTCAGCACAGAAGCAGAGAAATTTTCTTTCCGGAAGATTTCAGCAAGTTCCTGAATTTTTTCTTTGAGTTCCTGTTCAGAAAGTTCTATGAATTTTATGCCGTATTCAGAGAGAATCTTTTCAAGGCAGTAATGCGCAAAATTGCCGATATTCTGAGAAGTCAGACGGACTTTTTCCGGTGTGTACAGCCGCAGACAGTAAGTACAGAAATAGGCGAACGGGCAGTTATAGAAGCGTTCCACACCGGACGGTGACAGAATCAGCTGATTTCCAAGTAGTTTCCTCATCATTTCAGGGGAAGTATTCTGAGACTGTTCCGCAGGACTTTCGGTAAGTTTTTGGATTCTGGCAGCATAGAAAGGGTCTTTTTCGAGTACAGCACGGAGGGAAGCAGTTTCTGGTGTATTTTTCCGGAAATTCCGGACAAAGTGAAAATAGGCAGATGCCTTTGTCCATGCGTAGTCAGAAAGCAACATATCTTTCTGTAATTTCAGAATGGGTGCATCTTTTGGGAACATTCTGAGAATTTCGCCAATCATTACTGATGGTGCAGCCAGTTCATGGGCGGCATTGATTTCTGGATAAGTCAGATAAAGCCGTTCTGATGGCGCAGCAAGAATTTTGTTGATAATCAGGAGTTCATCAGAATACAGTTCCGGCAGAAGATGAGAAATTTTAATATGCTGTGTTTCAAGCTGCCGGAGTTCCTGCTGACTGAATACACTGTGTGACTGAATTTCTCCGGGATAAGTGCCGTCTGTCACACCGGGAGCGAATACGACACGGGGCGAATTCAAGCGGACAGTCATCAGTTCGTCAAGCGTTTCGACAACACGAATGCTGTCAAGTGTTTCCGGAGGTACGGAAAAACTGCTGCTTTTCAGAAGCATCAGAAAAACCTGTGACAGATGTTTCAGCGGCATCTGCTGACCGCTCATATTCCGGACAACTGTATTCATTGTATCGCCCAGCAGATTCCAGAGTGTTGTAAATTCATTCTGCTGAAGTACTTCCAGCCCGTGGGCATTCTGTTTCCGGCTGAGAATCTTTTCATAGGCTTCTCTTTTGCTGTCCATATGCTGATATAATACCCGGCAAAGTTTGCGGACATCGGCATTCTGACACTGATTTTTCAGATTCTGCAATTCTGTGATGAGTGCTTTCCGGAGTGCTTCCAGAACTGCACCACCAAATGGCTCACTTCTTTGGTTGAGTTCCTGATTTTCCGGTTCGTAGAATGCTTTTGTCCAGTCGTCATGCTCAATACTCCATGTAAAGCAGAAATGTTCCAGCATGGCAACTGTTTCGCCATCAAAACCAGAAAAACTGTTTTTAAGATATTTCAAAATTGCATCTGTATTCCATCTGGAAGCAGAAAGAATTTCCAGAAGTGACAGAAAGCAGCGAATCAGTTCTGTATGTAGTACGGATTTTTCTGCTGCAATGTCATAAGGCAGACGGTATCTTGCAAAAGCACGTTCCAGCAGAGGACGATAGACAGCCGGGTCTTTCACGGCAATAGCAATATCACGGCACTGCATGTCAGGATTTTTTTTCAGAAGCCGATAGATTTCCGCACAGATATATTCAATTTCAGAAGTGGGGTCTTCTGCCTGAAACAGTTTTACATGTCCAAGCCAGTCCGTCTTCTGGATATGCGCACGGAAAATTTGAGAAGCGACCGCCTGTAAATCGGGATATTTTGCACGGAGGCAGTCACCACAGTACTGGATTTTGACAGAACCGGGCTGATGTTCTTCTGCTTTCTGTTTTAATTGCAGAAAAGTCTGTGTACCACCTGTAAAAATTCTGGTCGGAACAGTGCCGGGCTGGTCTGCACGGATGGCAATCGTAAGCTGTTCTGCCTGCTGCATCATGATGTCAATCATCTGGTACTGGTCTCCGGAAAATATGCCGAATTCATCAAGATAAATCTGCTGATTCCGGAAAAAGTCATGCTGTCCGGCAAGTTTTGCCGCACTGGTCAGGTCACTGAGATTATCGCAGAGTCCGTGATTTTGCAGAATTCTGTCATAAGCTGCAAGCAGTTCGGCAATATCCAGTATTTTATCATAAAGCTGAACTGTCTGTGCAAACATGGGAGCGACTCCCTGCATGATTTCGGCAGTAATGCCTTCTTTGCGGATTTTGGCAATCAGCGACTGCAAGCTGAGAAAGGAATCCGGAGTATTTTGCTTGTAGAGTACTTTGAGTGCGGCACGCTGGTCACATTCCTGTACTGCCTGATAGAGAAACAGCAGTTTTTCTTGTTCAGAAGCGTAACTTCTGCCGGAACTGCCGCACCGAAGCAGAATGTCCTGTGAAAGTGTGTAGAAACTGTAAGTTTTCACACGGTTAAACAGTTCCACACCGAGTGCATCATAAAGACGTTTTTCGGCTTCAAACGAAAACTGTTCCGGAACGAGCAGGATAACCTGTTTATTTTGTTTCAGGTCAGATTTCATTTTTTCCATGAGGGTGACAGATTTTCCTGTACCGCATCCGCCGAGGATAAAATTAAGCATAAAATTCCCCTTTTCTGCATATCATAAAGCACATAATTTGAGAAAGGCGGTGGAATGCCGCCTTTCAGTATCAAAAAAATTATTCCTGTACTAAATCATTAGAATCGAAAACATCACCGCATTCGGGGCAGAATCTCGGCGGCTTTGTCGGGTCAGCAGGTTTCCAGCCGCACTTGTCACAGCGGTAAGTTTTTACACCGGAAGGCTTCGGCTTGCCGCACTCGGAGCAGAATCTGCCCTGATTGAATGCACCGCAGGCACATGCCCAGCCGTTGGAGACAGGTTTGGGCTTACCGCATTCGGCACAGAATTTTCCGGTATTTTTTGCACCACAGGCACAGTTCCAGAAATCAGCATTTTCCGGAACAGTGGTATGTCCAGCCGAAGCAGAAAGATTTGCCTGCTGCTGTGCGTTCATCTGGTAGAGAGCCTGTGCATTCAGACCGCCAGCCTGCTGTGCCATATTCATATTCATAAAGCCGAGTGTTGCGCCGCCGCTGTTGGAAGCAGCTGCTTTCATGGCATCAGCCTGTGCAGCGGTCAGTGTTGCAGCAGCCATGCCGGGATTCTGGAGCATTCCGGCACGCTGTGCCTGTTTGATTAATTCTTCATCTTCTCTGGAAGCGGTTGCAGAATTAATCATGACAGAGCCGATTTCAATCCCACGCTTTTCACGCCATTTTGCAGCAAGTGCATGATTCATAGCATCTGTGATTTCCTGTGTATAGCCGGGGAGTGCGCTGTATCTGACACCCTGTGCGGAAATCTGTGCAAAAGCAGGCTGTAAGGCTGTCAGAAATTCTGCTTTGAGCGTGCCGGCTATCTGGTCTGTTGTGTAATTCTGGGAGACATTGCCGCACACATTGGCATAGAACAAGAGCGGGTCAGCAATTCTGTAAGTATATTCACCGTTGCAGCGGATAGCAATATCAATATCCAGATTAATATTTCTGTCCACAACCCGGAATGGTACAGGGTTCTGCGTGCCGAACTTGTTATTCATGATTTCTTTCAGGTTGAAATAATAGACTCTCTGGTCATGACCGGTATCACCGCCATAGCCGATTCTTGCGCCGATTTTCTTGAATGTTTCTTTGATGCTGTTTCCGAGACTGCCAGAGAAAATACTCGGTTCTGTAGAAGTATCATAAGTATATTCGCCGGGTTCAGCACAGATTTCAACAACTTTTCCGTTATCGACAATCATCATGCACTGACCGTCAGCAACAACGATGCCGCTGCCGTTGGTAATGATATTTTCGCTGCCTTTGGTGTTGGAAGATTTCGCAGAAATCTTTTTCTGTCCTTTTGTCACAAGTACATTTGAGGGAAGTGCTTCACAATAGAAAAATTCCTTCCACT
>DJXC01000232.1 GCA_002449575.1 Ruminococcus sp. UBA7014 | reverse complement strand
TGCCCCAGCCGATATAAGCCTCAGCACGGAGAACAATCTGGTTTGTCTGTTTCAGGTCGCCTAAACCGTCCGGATTACCATATTGAATGATTTCAAGCGGAATATTTTCAGCATAGCCCCAGCGGAAAGCGTTCTGAAAGTCGCCGACAATGGCTTTGAGCTTGTTAGCCGCCACGAAAGAAACCGTATTGTTAACGTCAGACGGCAGACCGCAGAAAGCCGCAGGATTCGCACCGAAACGGAATTCCGGATAAATCGGCAGGTTAGAATCCTGTGTTTTCATCGAGCCGATTTCCGCACCGAAAGCCGGAGACATTGCCACACCGTTGACAATGCCGTTTGAAGTGACGATTTTCTGCGCCGCTTCGTCAATAGCATCGTCCGGATTGATGGGAGAAGCCGTGTCGATTTCAATCACATTTGCAGAAGGCACGGCAGAAACGAAACAATTCGTTCCCACGATTGCAGAAGCCGAACCGCTGGCAGGATTGACACCGTGAAAGCCTGCAATGTCCAGCCCTCTGGCGATTTTCTTAGCGAAACCGTCAGAAAACTGCTTTAAATACTGCAACTGCTTTTCCTCGGAAGTTCTGACGAATTCGTCTGTTAAACGATGCTGGTAAACGAATTTAATCGGCTTGATTGTAACCGGAGCGAAAGCCGCTTCACCGGCTGGCTTGTTTGCGCCCTCTCCGACAATAGAAGCCTCACCATCCATGGAGAACACGAAAATTTCAGAGCCTGCAAACGGCATAGGAGAGGCATTGCAGAGTTTTGCAAGGCTGGAATGTCCTTTGACCTTGCTGAACATTTCCCTGACGAGTTCCGGCTTAAAAAGTGTTCCTGTAGTAGTTGTTGTTGGCATAAAATCACCTCATAAATAAATTATTTTTTCAAATCTCTCAGCATTTCCAGATAACTGGCAGTCTTTGCATCAGACGGCGGAGTTTCCGGCTTAAACGCTGGAGAAGGCTTGGAAGCTGTAAATTTTGCGAGTGTTTCCGCATCTGCACGGAGTTCTTTTTCATTTGTTCCGGTCAGACGGCTGGCGAGTTCAGACGGCAAGCCTGATTCCTGAGCCACTTTCATTTTCAGATTTTCGAGCTTTAAAGAATCAATCTGAGCTTGTAAAGCTGTTGTCTGTTCAGAGAGTTTTTCAGGGGAAACCCAGTCTTTGAACTGATTCTTTGTTTCTTCAATCTTCTGCTGAACAGCCATGTCAAAGGCTTCCTGCGTTTCAATAGGCTTGAATTCTTCCGGCATAAAATCACTTCTTTCTATAAAATTTAATAATGAATGACTTGTTTTTTCTTCTCTTTGGCATTCGCACAGAGCCAATGCGCCAAAGTCAGAGACTCTAAAAGCGAAATGTCAGCACCTTCCAGAATGGAAGTATAGCCGAATCCACCGTTAGAGCCGATATTTCTGTGTTCACAGTTAGCAACCGCCTGAATTAAGGCAGGCTGAGCTTTATGGCGAATTTCTTCAGCGAAAAGCTTCTGTTCAAAGAGAGCATTGGCTTCAATAATTTCAGAGACTTTCGGCAGAAGCGGCTTGCATTTGACACTTGCGTCTTTCATGTTATCGGCAAGAATATTCTGTTTTCCTGCGCCGTCAATGACAACTTTTTCAGCATGAGGATTCCGCAGAAAATCAAGAATCCACTGATTACCATCACGAATTGGACGGCAGTCAATGGATTCTACAAATATTTGATTGTCAGCAGTTTTCACAGCAGCGGAAAGAGAAACGTTTCCGGAAGTCTGCGAATATTTCACACCGTAAAAGATTCTGACCGGAGTCTTCAGAACGGGCTTGTCAGTCAGCACATATTCGAGCCATTCTTCTTTAGAAATGGCGGATTTCAGGTTATATTTGAGCCATAACCCTAATCTTTGAATATTCGCATCGACATCATCTTCACCGAGTTCTGATTTGATGGTTCTTTCCGTCAGGATAGTCCCTAAAGACGGGTTTGTCTGATACCAGAGTTCAGGGTCATGTGCATCAGAGAGAACCGGAACAGACCATTCTGCCCAGCCAGAGCTTTCAGATTTTCCGGTCAGAGTATCTCTGCGGTAAGACAGAAAGACTGTTCCGGATGAAACAGCAGTCGGCGGAGTTCCGCACATTAAAGTCTGAGGGTTCTTTGAGTCGGTAACAACGTATTTCAGGGCAGATTCTTGGTCAGCGGTGTATTCCTGCGCCTCGTCAATAATCAGAAGGTCATAGCCTTCACCGAGTCCGCCCTTGCTGGAACGTGTTCTGAAATTGATGATTCCGCCTGAACCGTCCAGCCATTCAATGACTTCAAGTCCGAAACGCTTCATTGTCTTGAAATCTTCGCCCTCAACATATCCGGCTTTTGTAAGACGTTCAATAATCTTTTCCCACGCATTATGAGAAGTTGTGGTTCTGTGCGCTGTATAGAGAATTTTTTCTCCGTGGGAAACTCCGTACATTGCCCTGATGATTAAAACTTCCGATTTGCCGTTTCTTCTGGGAATTGACCAGCCGAACTTCATGTGCAGCCATAAGTTTTCATGGTCAAGAGCCATAATGTCATATAACATCAAGACTTGCCATTCCTGCGCAGTTCTGCCGGATTTGTTGTATAAATCAATAGCTTCCTGACCTTTGGATTCTGTATACGGCAGGACAGCCGAAACCGTTGGAGTCTGTCTGCCGAGCCGAATTTCAGCCATGCAGTCAGCTCCTTTCTGTTATAGATTTTTCCAGTCGAATGTCAGAGGGAGATTTCTGTTTGAAATAAGTTCAGAACCAGTGCCGAAGTCCTGCTTCGGTGCGAGTTTATCAGATTTCAGGCGGTTGCAGGTCATATGCGCCAGCTGTAAATTTTTCAGGTCAGAGGGATGACCACCCTTTGAAACGGGAATAATGTGGTCAATGCAGGGGCTGAGAGGGTGCGGAAATTTCAGCTTGAAGTCAACGGGCTTACCGCACAAGGCACAAATTTTCTGCGTCGCATAGATTTTTTTCTTATTGCTTTCAAACTGCGCCCTCTGCGTGCCGTTGTGGTCTGGTCTGAGGTTAGGCTTTGCCATCTATTTCTTCAATTTTCTTTGCTAAGTTCAAGATTCCTTCGCTGTATGCAAGAATAACAGAAAAATTCTGATACTCCAATGCTTCTTCCTGAGCGGATTCCAGAAAACTCAGCTGTTTCCCTAAAAATTGCCTGTACAGGCTTTTCTCTTTGACATCCTCACGGATTTCTTTTACAAAATCCACATAATCTGCATCAAATTCAAGTGTAACGCCAGTCAAAGAACCAGCAACAGATTCTATTTTGTAATCTCTTATTTTGTCGATTCTCACGCCGTTCACAGCAACTTTGTTTTTTCTGTCAATCTCTACTCTGTTCATAAGATTTTCTCCTTTCAGGCATAAAAATAAGGCTTCATTCAGCCTTTCTTACGTTATTTTCATTAGTATTTTGTTCTTCTGGGAAAAGAGTACGATAGATTTCTATCATGGCATATGCTGCGTTCACATCAGCATTCAAATCTTCAGCAAACAAATCTTTTGTCCCTTCATGCAGATCATAAAACTGCTCTGTCAGTACTTTCCGCATTTCTTCCTTTGTATAGCATTTTTCAATCAATTCCGGCATCTGCTGTGCTTCAACAAGTTTGGGCATGAACTTCTCCTTTCAGGCATAAAAATAAGGCTTCATTCAGCCTTTTTCGAGATGTTTATCAATCAGATAAGCCATATACTCTGTAATCCGGCTTGAAAAGCACTTTTTCAGCCGTTCTGTATATCGCTGAACGACAGCAGCCTGCACTTTATCAAGCATGTCTCTGTCCTCTTCCTCGCCGAACATATCGTTTTCGGCTTCATAAAGAGAATTTTCAAACTCTTTCCACCAGAACTCCACTTCTGCACGGTCTGCATCAGTCAGATTCTCCTCGTTATAGATTTCAGTGTCAAAATAAGTCATGCCTTTCTCCTTTCATTCCGTTTCAATCAGCGGAAGGTCATAATAGAAATCATAATCGAAAAAGGAAAGCCAGAAATTATCCATTGCTAGCCTTCCTTCTAGGACATCACTATTATATTCTGCGATTTCCTTAGAGAGTATCACTGTATTTTCAGGATGTACCTGACAGCTGTATGCAACCGCCTTGTATTGTTCTTCATACTCCGTTAGTCTGCGTTCCCTAATAAAATCGTTATGAACAATCAATGCAAGAATAAAAAAGAAAGCCCAAGCACCAATAGCAACAATTCCCACTGAGATTGAAAGAAGCTGTGCAATATCGTCATATGCTTTACTTGCAATATAGAAGCCTAAAACCGCAATCGCAGCTAAAATAATCAGCAGTAACATTTCTTTCTCCTTTCAGGTATAAGAAAACCGCCCTGCTTAGGCGGTTTCTTTTATTTCTCATGGATTCATTCTATTCTTAACTGGAATTGAAACTTTAGGAATAAAGCCAAGTTCAATCATCATTGCTTTTTCCCAGTTCTTTCTATCAAGATTATCAAATTTTTGGGCTTTTATTCTGATTTCTTGAGGAGTATCAATTTGCAGACCACTTTCACGAGAAAAATCAAGATACGGTTTTATCTCTTCCCATAATGCTGCCATTTCTGTTGTCATCATAAGTCGCATGTCATTCACTCCTCTAACAAATTAGTTACACGATATTCCGTATAAGTTTCATAATATTTTTGATTTTGGTATTCTTTCTTACCATAATCGCTACTATCATTTATATTATATCCCTTTTTAACTAATTTGTCAAGTTTCTTTTTTGCTTCTTGATTGATAAAATCAACATAATCGCCATAATTTTCCTGTGTAACTTGTCCATACTTTTGTCTAAATTTTTCAGCATCGAGCCAATGATACAGCTCATGCACATAAGAACTCCTATCGTCTTTGTGACAGGAAAATTGTTCCATTCCGTCTGGAACATTACCACCTGAATAAATTGCAAATTTTCTACTCAAATATAGTACGTTCAGTATTGCATTATAAGAAGCAGCAGCATAAGAATTCATTTCCGCTTCATTCACAACATATACAGTAGGAAGATTTTCATTTTTTTCAATATTCATTATTTTATATACTTCTGATAGATGCATATCAATTTTATGAAGCTCTTTTGGTTTCACATGGTCGTTTCTTGCACCTTCGGAAACATAAATATTATTTTTAGAATTTGTAACCTGATATAAATTAAATCTTATTGCTCTTTGCGCTGTTATCGGATTGGTTTCATTGTATTCAATTTGTCGGAAAAGGCTGTATTCCATATCACTTCTGCCTGCACTTGTCAAGCCCTTTATCCGGCTTAACTTCTTCGATTCTAAAGCTTTTGCCTGTTCTTTTGTGAAGCGTGTCGGCTTATATTGAATGCGTTGAGCCTGTCTGCGCTGAACTTCTGAATCGACTTTCCAGCCCTTCCCCTGTCCGGAGAGCCGCTGACGGACTTTTTGATTCTCGTAATCCATCCGGCAAGAGCAGCTATCGTGTCTCCGCCAGAAGTCAGCTGGTTCTCTGCCGACCTCATAACGTCCGGCAACTTCTGCACACCATGCACAGCAATTAAAAGCACCGATTCTTGTAACGTGGCATTTCAGCCCTGCATTCTGGCGAAATTTCGCATTTTCCTTGATATAATCATCATGAAACGAATTCGCAATATTAGCAACAGCATTTTCAGCACGCCTCTGAATGACTTCTTCTGAAACGGTCTTGTCTTCCAGAGAATGCGCCGCTTTTCTGACACGTTCCGCAGGAAATTTCGGCTTTTTCGCAGCGATATGAATATTTTGTTTCTTGTCAAGAAAACGCTGTACTGTTGCCAGACGTTCATTTGTATCTTCGTATTGATTCCGAAGCAGCCATTCACAAAACTTTGCACGTTCACTTTCTGGAACTCCAGAGATATTTTCGCCCAGTGTTTTTCCGAGCAATTTGCAAAGAATATTGCTATATTCAGACATATCTTCCATAGTTGCTGTACCGTTTTCGATTTTCTTCCGGATAACATACAGCTTTACATTGGATTCTGCTTTTTTGCGGAAAGCGTTATCTACATCCTGAACAGTCATTCCGCATCACTCTCCAGACCAGTCAGGCGTTTGAGATTCTGCTTTCCGATAAAGTCTGGAGCAGCCTGATTCAGCTTAAAGACGGCATCACCGACCGCACCCAGAGCGGAAATATCAGGCTCAAAAATCGGCAGCCATGAAGCCTGTGTATCAGCGAAAGCCTTTCTTTCGTAGGTATGCACATCACGGATACAAGCTGCTAAATAGCCAGCGTTTAAGAAGCCGATACTGAAAATTCTCTGTGCCTGACGAGCAGTCAGTCTAAGATTTTCATGACTTGCCTTAATGGCTTCTTCACTGGAAGGATTTGCAGTCACGAATCCTAAATCATCAAGAGTTAAGCCAGTTTCCCCAGCGAATACAGAAGCAAGCATTCTCATGTGTTCAGAATAAGGAGTCATGCTGGACTGCTGGAACTGTCCAATAGTGGGATGAGAGCCGTCTTCATCTTTCCGGAAGTCCAAAAAATCAGACATTTCAGCATAGCGGTTATTGAATTCCGCTTCTTCGGAGAGACCTAAAATATATTTTTGCGGCATGGAATAGAATTCACTGGAGACTTCGGAACGGATGAGCGTCCTCAGAACGGCTTGTGTGATGTCCATGCAGGAGCGTGAAATTCTGGAATGCCCGAAGGGACGTTTTGCATCAGGTCTGAAAATGACCGGAACGAGCAGAGCATAAGGCGCAGAATGCTGAAACATGTCCACAAGTTTGCCGTCTTCATAATACTCCGTCCAATACGGCTGAAAATAAGCTTCTCTGACCTCTTTATTGCTTTCGTCACGTTCTAAGACAGCATAGCCTTCTGTGAGGAGATTTGTCACAGGGTCGATGATTCCGGTAGCATTACCGCCGTCAATGACCTGAATAGCGGGATAGCTGTTAGCATCCTTGCCGATGTAGAAGAAGCAGCAGGAAGCAATCAGAGCTGAAAGCACGGAAGAACTGCACAGAATATCCACATTATTAAGCTTAAAAATCTCATTGAGCTGGAAGTCATCATTCAGAAAAGCATCAAAGATGATTCTGTCAGAGAGGGAATCGACAGCTTTAGCGCACCAGCCGAGGGAGCAGGAGAGCCATTTAAACTGTTCAGGGATAATGCCCTTGACATCCTGAATGGAGTTTTTCATATCGTAGTATCTATATCTAAGGTCAACACGAGTTTGTTTAAGGGCTAATTTCTTTTTGAGGTAATTCATACCATACAGCATAGCAGTCGCAGTCTCCTTTGCGCAGAAATTTGAGCAGTGAGCGGTGGTAGTCCAGAGGCTTCCAGCAAGGGGGTACTCTCCCCCCCATCACAAAAATAAACACAAAAGCACCGGAATTTCTTCCGATGCTTCACAAAAAATTAAAGAGGGGAAAGTCAATGCCTGCACTGCACATAACTTTATACTACTATTTTATCACATTTTAGAGTATCATTCAATATCATTTTTTCAAGTGACTTTTTATATTTTCTCATGATAGTTGCTCTGCTGTAGTTCAGCTTTTCAGCAATTTCTTCAAAAGTCTCATAGGCAAGGAAATGCAGCATCAATATTGCCTGCATATCAATATCATCTACAGAACTGATTGCTAATGTGATTTCATATCTGATTTGCACCAGCTTCTGAAGTTCTTCATGCAGCAGACGTTCTGTTTCTGCAAGCCGGATAAGAGCATCCTCTGTACTGTTCTCTGAAGCCGTTCCGCCTGTTCCGGAACAGCTGCGGGTAAGTCGTTCTGCAATGCTTCGGTCATATTCTGCCTTTGCTTCCAGTGCTTTTGCTTTCTTATCCGCATGAAACGCTCTGTTCAGCCAGAGAACTTTCTGTGTCTGTGCGAAATCCAAGGCTCAATCCTGCTGTGATTTGGACAGCATATGCAGAATAAGCACACCAAGTATTTCTCTTACTGGTCTGCCTCCATCTTCTTCCAGTGCGGTCAATATCCGGACGACAGCAGTAGAAAGCTCGTCTATCACAATTTCATCAGAGCCATGTATTTTAGCATCTATCCGGTCATTATCAATTTTCAAAGAAATCATAGGCAGCCTCCAAACTGTGGTATGGTGATTTTTTCCAATGCCTTGAGATGTTTCCGCTGGACTGTCCGGACGGTAAAAAACATTTGCCGTGCAATCTCCGGAACGGTTTCGTATAACAGGTATCGCCTGACTAAAATCGCTTCCAGTTCAGGGTCATGAATGCTGGAGATAGCTTTTCTGATTTCATACCGAACATCAACTAATTCAGCAATTTTTTCTGTCTGTTCCTGAATACTGTCTTCTACTTTTTGTATCAGTTCCGGTTCAAGCAGCAAAAGGGCAGCATCTTTCTCTCTAGCTATCTGTAATTTAAGAACAGCAATATAGTCTTCATTCGCTTCTGCCCTGCTGAGCCAGTTTACTTTTTTCTTCTGTTCGTCAGTCATCTTTTCATCTCCCTTTCAAGTGAAAGACTTACTTTCAGAGCTGCATCAATCCGCATCATGTCAAATCTATTCAGGGAAAACAAATATTTTGTTACTCGTCCGAGAGAAATTGTCCTGACTTGTTCCAAAAGAACACAGGAAGGCGTTCTAAATTTACCATGTATCCGGACATGTGTCGGGAGATTAGGCTTTTCCTGAGAAGTCACCATCGCTACTATTGTTGTAGGAGAATGCTTATTTCCAACATCATTTTGAACGACAACTGCTGGTCTGATTCCGCCTTGTTCTGAACCAACAACTTTGCCGCAGTCAATCATGACCACATCGCCTCGTTTTAATCTCCGGTACATCCAGCTCACCTCTAAATACAGCATATCATGTAATTATTATACAATATCTGTTTAGAATAGTCAATAAATTTTGTTCGGATGTCACCTTTTGTCACTTAGACAGCAAAATTTCCGGAACTAAAAAACAGTTCCGGAACGATAGATGCAGCATTAGCAAAGCTGCCTTGTCAGTTTGTCAAACAAGGTATCTCTCTGCTTTTCGTTATGGAAAACCTGAAACCACTCTCTGCACAGACCATTTGCTGGGTCTTGCCACAAATAAGCTAAAATTGGCTTACCGCCTTTGTACTTGTAAATTTTGATAAGATTCTTTACTGGAATCAATTCTTCCTGCACCAAAAATTCATCTGTGAAATTATCTTCTGACTTGCTGTAATTGTCAGTCACTTTTACAAATTTTTTCAAAACAATCACTCTTTCCCGAACAAAAGTTCTTTTCCATTTATTTTACCAGAAAGCAGTCGTTTTGTCAATATTTTCATTTATAAATGCAATTTATTTCTTCTGAAAATCCCGTTTCTATATTTGTAATCAGTCAGAAGAAGCTGTATTTCATGCTGTTCTTTTGCAATAGCAAAGGGAATCAGAATGTCCAGAACATAGCTCATCAGATGCTTCCTGCCCTGATATTTCGTAAGAGCTAAAAAGAAATCAGCCTTTCCGACAATGACAGCAGCAACAGAAAGAAAAGTCAAGTCATACCCACTCATGTATTCAAAGTTTTCAGGGGATTTTTGATAATTCATTCCGCAAACAGCAAGGTCATAGGCAGTTTTCACTACTCTGCAAACTTCCAGATGCAGCTTTGTTGGAAACTCCCTCCGCAAAATCTCTCTCCATGTTCTCATGTAACCACCTGTGTTAAATTCTAAGCTTCTGCTATGGAAATCCATTGACCAGAGCAGCCATGTATCAATTGCTCTATACCCTTGTGCTACTGGTGAAGCAAAAAGCTTCCCATTGTCAATTATCAGATTCAGAAACTCGCATTTGCATAATAATTCACTATGCATAATTTCAAGTAAATCTTTATCAGAATAACGGCTTCCAAAATGTTCTATTACATCCGAGATTTCTTCTTTTCCTGAAAAATAGGTTATTTTCCAGCCATCGAACAGCCGTTCTTTCCTATATGGGATACTGCTGCTTATCAGAAGTTGCTCTAATTTCAATATTTCCTGATAATTTTGATTTGCTTCCGGAAAACTTACATCAAATTCCCATTTCAAATTTGTAATTAACTCAAAATCTTTCATTTACATGATACCTCTCTTTCTGACTTCCGCCATAATATCAGTCAAAAACTCTTTCCACGTCTGAATATCGCAATCATCACCATAACTTCCGCATTCTGAAATATCTTTCTGTAAATTCTGAACCGTGTTATCACTCAAATAAGGCAGGAACGGGCTGATAAAGCTTGTCACCAGACTTGGCATATATGTTTTTCTGCCTAAGCTATATCTAACAGCTGCTGTCAAGATGCAGCCGAAGTCATTACTTTCAATATCAATTACCGGAAGAACTGTCTGAACATCTCCTTTGTCAGAATTATCTTTCACAATGCGAAAATCTTCGTACCTGTCTGCTGTTTTTCCATTCACAAAATAGGTATTATAATCACATTGTTCGATATAATGCCATTTTTCAAGCTTATGTCCTTCTTTTAGATAATTATGGCAGTAATACGCTGCTGAATAATCAGGGAGAATCATTTGTCTGAAACTGAGTTGTAAAATATCATAGCAACATAAATATATATCATAAATATCATCGATTTTCTGCTCTGTAAAGTTCTTGTCTACTACAAATACAATGCGTTTTGTAGCAGAACCGCAGTTCAAAGCATTTACTTTTAAGATGTCCTCCGTGTTAGTCAGATGGAATGCTATCAAGTTAAAGTGAGAATACGGCAGACCATCTCTAATGTAGGACGTATGCAGTTCCAGTGGAATATGATTCTCAGAACATATCGAAAATAACTTATTATAGTAATCAGTGTGCTTTTCGTATTCGTGCATAGGGTCGCCGCCTCCGGATACAGATATACCTTTGTAGTCGCCATTTTGATATATATCAAGCAGTAAATCAAGCGATTCTGTTGTTGTTTCTGGAATGTGAATGCCTGTCTTTTTCACTACACAATAAGAGCAGGTGTAGTGGCATCCGAAATTAGTAATGATAGATAACATTTTTTCCATTAGTGATTCTCCTTTTTTCACCAATCAACAGCAGAATCCAGCTTTTTCTGCTGCTGACTGACAGACTGTTGTGTATATCTTCTTGTTGTGCTGATGCTGGAATGTCCCATTAAATCAGCAACATAAGAAATATCATTTGTTTTCTGCATGACCTTGACACCGAAATGATGCCGGAACGAATGCGGATGCATGACTTCTGGCGGTATCTGATAGCGTTCAGCAAATCGCTGTAGAGCATGATGAAAAGCACGGCAAGCTATGGGCTTTTGTCCTCTGCATCGGGTTGACTGCAATAAGTATTCCTGATTCTCCAATCTGAGAAGATACTCTCTCAGGTCCTCTTGAAGAGAAGTTGGAAATAAGACTGTCCGGACTTTTCCTTTAGAAGACATAATAGCATATCCATGTATAACATCAGCCTTTTTCAGCCTGACAGCTTCTGAAATTCGTGTTCCGGTCTTAGCGAGAATCAGAATATTATAGTACCACTGCATTTCTCCGTCTGCTTTTAGGCAGTACATCAGATGATGGTACTGTTCATCTGTGATAACATTCTCCACATTAAAAATCATCTGCACTTTCATCAGCTTGACCGGAAGAAGAATATTTTTGAAAACAGCGTATTGTCGGATAGCATTCAATCTAAGATTAACCGTACTGGCAGGATAGCTCTGAGAGAGTTCTGCCTTCCATGCAATAACTTCCTGCTTTGTCAGCTCTGGATGGTCTTTGAAAAATGCCTTGACAGAATAAAGATAGCTCCGAATTGTATTTGAAGTTCGCTCTTCTTCCTGTAAAAATAGCTTGAAGCCATCCAAATCAGGCTCACTTTTCATGCCTTTTCACCTCTTTTTTCGTCTGATAATACTTATTATCATGACAAAATAGACAGTCCGTCCCTAAATCACCGGAACGGACTTTTTTTTAAATATGGGCTTTCATGTATCTGACTAATTGTTCCTTAATGCTTTCTGCAAAGTGTTCCGGTGTGACACGCTTCTTGTCCTGCACTCCAAACAGATACAAATCGAGAAGCTGTGCCAGTGTAAGCACTGCCAGTTCTTTCCCTGCCCCTGCTCCAACGTGAATTGTTTCGGCATTTTCACGAATAGCAAAGCTGAAAGCAATGTCACTGCCGACAAAATCATACTTTTCTCTTTCAAGACGTTCCTGAAAATTATAAAGTTCTCTTTTGGTCATTTCTTTACTCCGTTCTGCTGCATTTTCGCAGCGTTTCCTAAATCATGCACGATTTCCAATTTCAATCATCAATTTTGAAAAATCAGCCTTAATTTCCAGCACTTGACTTTCCAGCCAGTCTTTACCGAGATTTTCAAGAAGACTGCCTGCTGTTCCGCATTTTTCATTGCTTCTGTAAAATATTTCAACTTTCTGAAAAGCACTTGTCTTTTCCAGCAGAGCTTTCAAATTCATGCTACTATCACCTCTTTTCTGATTATTTCCACACCATGTTGAAACATTGTTGAAAGTTCAGCACAATACCTTGTACTTTCCATTCATTTTCTGCCAAACTCCGCATATTCCATTTTCACACAGTACGCATAGTCACAAGCTAATGTTTCCGGATTGGAGTACATATCGAAAGCTTCTTCCCCGTCAAATTCTCCCCGTCCGTCAATCAGTTCCAGCCAGTAAGCCCATTCATACTCCATGCAGGCTTCCTTGACTTCCTCACGGGTCAGCTTTCCTTTCTTCTTCCTGATAATCAGAACAAGAACCGTATGTTCTCCGCCGAGATTCCAGTACTCTGTCCATGTTTCAATTGTCTTTTTCATATT
>DJXC01000069.1 GCA_002449575.1 Ruminococcus sp. UBA7014 | reverse complement strand
ACAATGCGCCCAGAGCTGTTGCCTATCATGTACACGGATTTGTCAGCGCACTGCTGGACGGACATCATAAAGCCTATGCCTGTGCGGAACTTGGCACTCCCGTACCGACCCTGACAATCATACCGTTCACGACATTCTATACCAGTAAAAAACCTCCGTATCAGACAGTGCATTTTTCCGGAATCAGTATTCCAGCGCAGGAAATCTCCGGATTTTCTGTCACGCCTCCGAAAATGACCGGAGAAATTCAGTTTCAGAAATCCGACCTGATTCATCACAGATTTAAAGATACAGATTTTCAGCTGCAAAAATATCCCGATATAGATGAACTCGCCCTGACAGAATATCTCGGCTTGACAAACGTCAGAATTACTCTCGAAATGACAGATAACTGGATGAATCAGCTCGGACACGGAAACTGGCATGATGATGCTGAAATCTTTGCTGATATACACTGTGCTTTCCGGTATTTTATGAGATATTGTCCTGAAAATGCGCTTGCCTTCGCAAAGAAATATATTTCATGGCAGGATGATGCTATGTTTTCGGATATCTGGGAATTATTAAAATCTTACCGGACACCGGAAACAGAACAGTTATATATTACCTATCTTGTAAATCACGACAAAACAAGCCGTTTCTGGAATATGGTTTGTTCTTACTGGGATGACGTTTCCTGAAACAGAAAATTCTGTCCGGCAAATCCGGAAAAATTCAGGCATGTTTCCTAAAAATCTCCGGAATACCTTGCAATCATGGATTCTTTATGCTATAATAAAAGAGAATCTATTTCAGAAACAAGGTGATATGACTATGAATAAAAGCACTGATGAATTATTATGGTATACAAAAGAAGCTTCCGATTTCAACAGCGCATTGCCTGTGGGTAATGGTCGTATGGGTGCTATGCTGTTCGGCGGCGCAGCAAAAGAAATTTTTAAGCTCAACGAAGATTCGATTTATTCCGGCGGCAAGAGAAACCGCATTAATCCCCGTGCTTACGAGGGAATGCAGGAAATTCGTCAGCTTCTGGCAGAAGAAAAAATAGAGGAAGCGGAAAAAATAGCTTTTCAGAAAATGCAGGGTGTCCCACCGAATGCCCGGCATTATATGCCGCTTGGCGAACTGACTATGTATCATGGCTTTACCGGGAAAGCACGGGAATACCGCCGTTCACTTGATTTGCGTGATGCTGTTGCCCGTGTGGAATTTCATGATGATGCCGGAGTCAGTTACCTCCGGGAAGTATTTGTTTCTTATCCGGCACAGCTTCTTGTGATTTCTGTCAAATCGGATACCCCCGGAAAAATTGATTTTTCTGCCGCTCTGGACGGTCGTGATGATTATTATGACGATAACAGACCTGTCGAAAAAAATATCATTCTGTATACAGGCGGCACAGGCAGCCGGGACGGAATCTTTTTTGCAGCAGGTATGATGCTGTTAGCCAAAAACGGTACTGTAGAAACAATTGGAAATGCTTTACAGGTACATCATGCTGATGAAGCACTGCTGCTGATTTCTATGGAAACTAGTTTCTATCAGGGAGAAGACTATATTCAAAAAGCCCTTGCAAGATTTGACATGAAAATCCGTGGTGCAAGAGATATTTCTGTTCTTGCCGAAAAGCTGAAAGCACAGCATATTGAAGATTATCAGTCATTATACAGCCGTGTGAAATTTTCGCTGAAAGATAACAGCGGCGGAGCTTCTGCCCTGCCGACTGACCAGAGAATTACCCGTCTGAAAGGCAATGCTGATGATGATAAAGAATGTCATAAGCTGATTCATGATAATCAACTTGGTGTACTGTATTTTAATTATGGGCGTTATTTGATGATAGCTGCAAGCCGTCCGGGCAGTCAGCCGATGAATTTGCAGGGCATCTGGAATGAGGATATGTGGCCTGCATGGGGCTGCCGCTTTACGATTAATATTAATACAGAAATGAATTACTGGAGCGCAGAAAGCTGTAATTTATCAGAATGTCATCTGCCATTATTTGATTTAATTGAAAGAATGCGTCCGAACGGTCGTGAAGTGGCTGAAAAAATGTATCATGCAAAGGGATTTTGCTGTCATCACAATACAGATATCTGGGGAGACTGTGCGCCGCAGGATTTATGGATGCCAGCGACAATCTGGTGTACCGGTGCGGCATGGCTTTGTCTGCATATTTTCGAGCATTATCAATTCACACAGGATAAGACTTTTTTAGCAGAACATTTTGATACCCTCTGTGAAGCTGCTGAATTCTTTACAGATTATATGTTCGAGAATGCACATGGTCAATTAGTAACAGGTCCTTCGGTATCTCCGGAAAACACATATCTGACAAAAAGCGGTACAAAAGGCAGTCTTTGTATTGGTCCTTCTATGGATACGCAGATTATTACCGTACTGTTTCAGAATGTTATCAAAGCTTCTGAAATTCTGGATTCCAGAAAAGAATTTGCAGCACAGCTTTCTGCAATGCTCAAAAAACTGCCGCCGATTTCAGTCGGCAAATACGGACAGATTATGGAATGGGCAGAAGATTATGACGAAGTTGAAGTCGGACACAGACATATTTCACAGTTATTTGCCCTGCATCCTGCTGACTTGATTTCTCCGCAGAAAACACCGGAACTTGCCAGAGCTGCCAGAGCGACAATGATTCGCCGCCTGATTCATGGCGGAGGTCATACGGGCTGGAGCTGTGCATGGATTATCAACATGTGGGCTCGTCTGCATGATGCAGATATGGCTTATGAAAATCTCAGAAAATTACTGGCACATTCCACCAGTCCGAACTTGCTGGATATGCATCCGCCTTTCCAGATTGACGGAAATTTCGGCGGAACTGCTGGTATCGCAGAAGTATTAGTACAGAGCCATTCCGGAGAAATTCATCTGTTGCCGGCACTGCCGAAATCATGGCAGAACGGCAGTATTTCCGGACTTTGCGCAAGAGGCGGCTTTGAAGTCAGCATAACATGGAAAGACGGAAAACTCACTTGTGCAGAACTGATTTCTCATAGCGGTCAGCCTTGTGCATTACGGGCATCCGGAGTAATGACAGTTCACCGGAAAGACGGCACTTCTGTCAGTGCGCAACTAAAAGATGGTGTAATTTATTTTGAAACACAGCCAGATGCGGTTTACTATATCAAGGCATAAAACACATGACGAAGAAAAATATATTTTTTCTGATACTGGCACTGCTGCTTCTGGTATTTGCCGGAAGTTTTACAGCGGTTATGGTCAGAAAGCAGAATTTTTCCGAAACGGCTGAAACAAAAGCCGTTCCGGAAACTGCTGAATCTACAGAAACAGAAAGTATTTCAGAAACGTCTGTTCCGGAAATTGAAACAGAAACGCTTTTACAAAATGCACCAGATTTTCCGGAAGTACCACTGCAACTTCCGGAACTGCATCATCAGGAAGCCGTTCTGACAGTTGAAGCTGAATATGCTGCCTATTCCGGCGGACTGCATTCTGAAGTATCTGACGAATGCAGCAACGGTGAATATCTGACAGGATTTTCCGGTCAGGAAGATGAAAAAATACAGGCGGCTTTCATGATACCCTCGGCACAGCATTATGACATTACCGTCAGTATCCGTGCAGAAATGCCCGGCTCAGGTCAGATACTGCTGAACAGTGAGAACATCGGAACATTCACACTGCATGATACAGAACATTTTGTGCGTGTGACAGTTTCGGGAATTTATCTGCCGGCAGGTCAGGCAGACATTGCAATTCAGCCGGCTGACGGGAATTTTTCAGCAGATTATTTTGAAATTTCCAATAATACAGAACTGGAAAAAATCAAGTATCAAAAGCAGTATACCTTATCAGACAAACAGGCTTCTGAAAATGCCAGAAAACTGATGCAGTATCTTTCCGAACATTATGGAAAGTATCTGCTGACAGGACAATACACTTCCGGAACAGATAACAAGGAACTGGATTTTATCTGTCAGACAACAGGAAAATATCCGGCAATTCGTTTCGGAGAGATACAGAGTGATTCTGGCAATTCTTCGGAAGAAAAGCAAAATAGTATTCAAGCTTGTGAAAAATGGGCAGTTCTGGGCGGAATTGCAGGGTTAAGCTGGAACTGGAATGCCCCCTCAGGAGTTGCCAGTATCTGGACAGATGAAACTGATTTTTCGCTTTCTGATGCCATTCCGGAAATGGCTCTTTCAGAACTTGCTCTTCTAAATGCAGAACAGATTTCAGAAGCTGTGGAAAAGCATCAGATTTCTGATGCATGTGCTGCTATTTTACGGGATATTGACAGCATTTCTGATATGATGAAACTTTTAGCGGAGAAAGATATTCCAGTACTTTGGAGACCGTTGCCGGAAGCCGGCGGCGGCTGGTACTGGTGGGGTGCGGACGGCGCACAGGCTTACCGCTGGTTATGGGATTTGCTGTATCAGCGCATGACGGAATATCATCAACTGCATAATTTAATCTGGATATGGAACGGACAGAAGGAAGATTATCTGGTTGATAAATACGATATTGCGGCGATGGATATCTATCTTGATGAAAATCAGGAATTCCGCAGCCGCTATGAAGAATTTGTCACGCTTTACCGTATGACGAAGCAGCAGAAAATTTTAGCAATCAGCGAATGTGGCACTGTACCGGATATGAATGCTCTTTTCCGTGATAATACTGTCTGGAGTTTTATGGGCTTATGGTATGATGATTATCTTTCCGGACTGGATTCTGAAACACTGATAAATTTCTACAATTCTGAAAAAGTCCTTACGCTTGACAATGTCAGAGAAGATTTGCAATAAAGATGAAACAGCCCCCTGAACGATTCAGGAGGCTGTATTTTTCAGGATTTAACAATATCGAACTCACGCCAGGAAGAAGAACAATTTCTCTGTTTCATGAAATCATCAATCAAAGAACCAGTATTATCTGAAACTGTTTCGGAAATATTCCAGATAGTATCACATTCATCACAGATTTTAATCAGTTCACTGGTTTTGATGATTCTTGCATTCAGGATTTCACCTTGCAGACAGTGCGGACATATCATAAAAAATCACCTCAATCAGACGGGAGCCATCAGAATTTTTCCGGCTCCTCTGTAGACGTTCACAAAGCCTTCTCCGGAAGCCGCTGAACCCATGAGCGTTTTTGTGGCTTTCTCGACAGTGAACTTTAAGGAATTACTCCATGCAATTGCCATATTGCCATCAATCTTGACAACATCATTCGGTTCAGTAAGTTCCATAATGATGAGTTCATCACGAGGAACAGGGCTTTCCAGAACAGCAATACCCTTACCGAACAAACAGTTGTTAAACAAGCCTTCACCGCCGAGTGCTGCGGAAGAAAGATTGCTTCTGGCGACAACTTTCATCTGAACAGTATCTTCACAGGCATAGAATAATTTATCTTCTATAACCATGCCTTCTGTACCCCAGGAAGCGACATCTTCAAAGAGAATATGTTTATAAGTCGGTTCAAGAACAAGTGTACCTGTTCCGGTATATCGTGGTTTGACAGCACTTTCTCCGGTCACTTTTCCGCCAATCAATTTTTTAGCAAAATCACCGACTCCATTGATATTGGTTGTCACGTCCACTGCGCCGCCAATCCACTGCATTGCACCTGCCTGAATAATAACACCGTTTCCGGTTAAATTTGCGATAACCTGACGTTTTTTGACATTCATCTGAGAAGCATAATATTCTACTTCGGCAGTGGTTTTGCTGACGGAAATATCTCTGTCATATTCAAGAAGAGAGAAACAGCCGTGTGTTTCTGTAATACTCCGGCAGGAAGTAGCATCCATAATATTTGTTTTTACCATTTTAATTCTCCTTTACAGAATCAGTATTTTGGGAAGTCTGTTCTTCAAGCCGCTGCTGACAGCGTTCAAACATCGTTCTTGCGGCTGGGTCTTTCGTAATATCGAAAATTACATAGTAATAGAAAGCAGCTTCTTTCCAGTTCTGCCGTTCAGCAGCCTGCTCCGACAGTGACGAAACAACATGCAGAACTTCCTGACCTGGTCCGTTGGGAATTTTATATTTCTCGAATGCAGCAAGAACTTCTTTTCTGGTAGGCGGAGTAATAGGCTGTTCTGTCAGAATCGAGATATGATGCAGTTCACCGGGTACAGCCGGATGTTTCTCAAAAATCATACTTTCAAAATAGAAAGCAACTGCACTGGTATAATCTTTGATTTCTGTACAGTACCATCCCATATTAGTATAGCATCTTGCAAGGGCATAAGCTGAAGTGCAGACTGTAGTGGTATCTCTGACAGTTTCCAGCAGCATTTTGAGATTACCAGTTAATTTATAGACTTCTGCGAGTTCAAAGCGTGGGTCAGGGTTGACAGGATTAAAGCGGACAGCCTCCTGCAAAACCGGAACAGCTTCCTCCGTCCGGCGGAGTTCTGTCAGATTATAGCCGTGCAATGTCAGGTATCTGGTAAAGTCAAACGGTGTTTTCAGCAGATTCTTTGTCGGATGATAAAGCTGATAATACAGATTTGATTCCAGCAAATTCCGGAAGCTGAAAAATCTTGCCGTATCAGTTTCTTTAAAATTATCACGAATATGCTGATAAAGCTGTTTTGTCAGTGTCAGGGACTTTGCTGTCAGATGCTGATTTGCCAGATTCACTGCTTCGTCATAGACAGCATTCAGCCGCCGTTCGCCGATATAGAGCATTTTTTTCAGATAGTCCTGATTTTCCTGCGGCATTTTGCTCATGGCGAGTTGAACAATGGCATCTGCAATTTCTGCATTTTCCTGCTGTTCGGTGTAGACAGCTGCCTGTTCCTGTAAAAAAAGCATATCTTTCAGGGTATTGCCGGTCAGTTTCTCTTCGATAGAAGTCAGAATTTTATTTTTTTCGGTTTCAGTCATGGCATATACTCCTGATTATTTATTTGTATTTGTTCTTCTATTATTTTTCCTAGGCTTTGGAGTCCATTCTTCATACCCTTCAATTGTCGGTTCATTAGAATTCTGGTTTAGAAACTGGGTAGTATCTTCGCCCATCTGATTGAGGGCTGTCACAGCATCGTCAGCGATTTCCTTATGTTTTTCTTCAGTTTGTTTTTTGACAGGCTGCTGAATGGGTTCATTGGGGGTAAAATCCGCAAAGGACGGAACAGGAATACTACCGCTGGGAAGGCTTGCGCCCTGTAAGTAAGGCATCGGCATTGGCTGTGCGAACAGTGGAGACTGTGCAAAAACTGCTTCCATAGAAACGGCTGCCAAGTCACCGGCAAGGTCAGCAATTTCTTTCACAAATTCGCCGTCATCTTTCCGGTCTGCGAACAATTTCAGCACATTCAACAGCAGAATTGTACCTCTCTGCGGATTCTGCATTAACTGACTGCGAATAGAAGCCAGTACGGCTTCACGTTTGATAACTGCCATAAATAAAATTCCTCCAATCATATAAAGCAGTTCCGCAACGGGAAACATTTCCGGATTCCTTTGCGGAACTGCAATGTTTTGTCATATTCTTTGGATTACAGACCTTTTTTATGAAGTCCTTTCATAAAATTTTTTCTGTTGTCGTTTTTGGGTTTCCACTCTTTCACGCCCTTAATTTCAGGTTCATTGGTATTTTTTTTCTTTTGGGTGAAAGAGCTGGTATCTTCGCCCATCTGATTGAGAGCAGACATAATGTCATTTGCTACTTCTACTTTACCGCCTTGCTGGTCGAATACATTTTCACCCGCCTGCGTTCTGGCGGCAGTTTTGGCAATGGCATTGCGGACAGCGGCAGGAACAGCCGTTTTCTGTTCGATAGTGGAAACGTGTACACCCTGAGAAACCGGCTGCTGATATGCTGCCTGTTTCTGCATCTGCTGAAGCTGTACAGAATTCAGGGAATTCATAGCAGCAGGATTATAAGGTGCTGCCGTATGCACAGAAGGTGCAGGAGCTGCCTGCGGATGACCGGACTGCTGACCCATATAGACAGACTGTGGCTGCGGCGGAATATAGACAGACT
>DJXC01000177.1 GCA_002449575.1 Ruminococcus sp. UBA7014 | reverse complement strand
AGCAGAAATCTTGACGGCGGCGATAATATCACCAGCTTCGGCGGATTTGATTTCAGTCTGTTTTTTGCCAAGCAGCGTGTATAATTTACCAATTTTTTCTTCTGTACCGGTTCTGGAGTTGGCAACAGTCATATCAGAAGAAATTTTTCCGGACAGCACTTTCAGATAAGACATTTTGCCGACAAACGGGTCAGCAACTGTCTTGCATACCAAAGCGGCAAGCGGTGCGGCAGCATCACACTTGATATCTGACGGCACTTCGTCAGCAGCCGGAACAAGCAGTTCAAATTCTTTCAGAAGCATGTCAATGCCTGCCATAGTTGCAGCAGATGTGCAGACAACCGGAGTGATTAATCCCTGATTCATAGCATTATGAATGCCATCGATTAATTCTTTCTGGGTAAACGCTTCGCCTTCAAAGAATTTTTCCATCAGGGCTTCATCTGTTTCAGCAACAGCTTCAGAAACAGCAGCAACCAGACCTTCCAGACGGTATTCTTTTTCAGCTGTGCCGATTTCTGTAATTTCGGATTCCACAGCTTTTCCTTTTGCATCGTAGGTATAGGCTTTCATTTCGATTAAATTCACATAGGAAGTAATCTGTGCATCTTTGATGACCGGAACAACTACCGGGCATACAGTAGGACCAAAGACAGTCTTGAGTTCTGTCAGGACATTGTAGAAGTTTGCATCTTTGTCATCTGTTTTTGTGATAGCAAACATTGTTGCTTTGTTCATTGCTTTTGCGGCGGCATATGCTTTCTTTGTACCAACACGCACACCGGATTTTGCAGAAACAGTAATCAGGACTGTATCAGCAGCAGCAATACCGGAAAGTTCTTCGCCGGCAAAGTCCAGAATACCGGGGGTATCCAGCAAATTCATCCAGTAGTCACCATACTGAAATCCGGCAAGTGCTGTAGAAATGGAAGCCTTGCGCTTGATTTCTTCAGGGTCAAAGTCACACACAGTTGTGCCTTCGGCGATTTTTCCGTGCCTGTCGGATGCACCTGCACAATAGAGCAGAGCTTCGGCTAATGCAGTTTTACCGGAACTGTGGTGTCCGGTGAGGGCAATGTTTTTGATTTTGTTTGCCTGAATCTGGTTCATAAAAAAATAACGCTCCTTTGTTGTAAAAAATAAAATATAATTATATGCAGTTTCCTGCTAAGTTACAGAGTTGATAAACTAATATTTATTATAGCATTAACAGGAATGTTTTGCAATGCAAAAGAATGAAATTCTACATAATTTATATATTCGCCTCATATCTTTTGTGCATTTTAACCAAAGAATCGATATAAATCCGGAGTTTCAGAAGAATTTGTTTTTTCTTGACAAATCTGCTCGGATATGGTAAAATAAAAAGTAACAAAAATATCTATAATTGTGAGGTAAATTTCTATGAACGATATGTTTTTTTTAATCCGTAATGGTATTGTACTAGGCTACAGAGGATATGATGCAGTTATCACAATTCCGGCAGGTGCAGTTAAAATCGGTGACAATGCATTTCAGAATCATCCGATTATTCAGACAGTCATGATTCCGGACAGCGTGACAGGAATTGGCTTCTATGCGTTCAGAAATTGTAAGCTTCTTAACAGTATTTTCATTCCGGAGAGTGTCAAGAAAATTAACAAAAATGCATTTGATGGCTGTACTGCCCTGAAACTGATTTCTTATCATGGAGTGCAGTTCCATCTGGACGAAAAATCCAGTCTGGAAGAAATCTTCCGCATGATTGATACAGCAGATTTCGCCCTTGCAGAAACATGGGCAACCAGTCAAAGATATAGTGTATTATGGGGCATGTTCTCCCACAATCCGGCAGACAAAGAAATTCTGGCAGTCATAAAGAAAAATTTTGTCAAAATGTTCAAATATCTGATTGATGAAAATAATGTCAAAACTGCTGAAAAAGTTCTGAAAGAAAGCAAGCTTGTCAATAAGCGCAATCTGGAAAGCATTACAAAATATGCAGAAGAAAAACAAGCTTCTGAAATCCTGAATCTTTTGAAAGACTCTCAGGAAGAAAAATAAAAATGCCGACCTGATTCCAGAAGTTCTCTATAACGATAATATTCTTTGCAGCAAATGCCAGCAAGTAAGATGCACAAAATAAGTAATCTGGTATATTTCAAAATTTCCCCTGATTCTTGTCGAATCAGGGGATTTTTGTTATCAGATTATCCGTCCCAGTCCTCCAGAATCTTTCTGAGCGTTTCTTCATCTTCGGCAGAAATGCCGTTTTCCAGAGCTTTTCTGTCTGCTTCCGGCAGAAGCCAGACTTCCAAATCAAGAATCTGATAGGGCGTTTCGCTGTTTTCACGGAACAACGCAGCTTTCCCCTCATATTCTTTCAGGATAAAGCCCACAGGTTTTTTTTCTGCCATAGCGGCTGCTTTTTCTACCCAGATTTCTTTCTGCTGACGCATGGAATTTCCCGCACTCACTACCAGCAGCACCGCAGAAATTGTCATGGAAACTAACAAGATTCCCATCTTGAACTGTGTAGATTCCATCTGTATTCACTCCTTGTTTGTAAATTTCAGTTTCAGTATGCCGCATTGCCGGAAATTTATTCCGGCAAAACTTTTCCTTTTGTGAAAAACGGCAATTTCTGACCCTTTCCCGGTCAGAATGATGAAAATTTCGTGAAAAAAAACTTTTTTTCAAAAAAAGACTTAACAAATCAGGAATTCTGTGCTATAATAAAATTGCATGACTTTTTATAAATAATAAGAAAGGATTTCTGATGCTATGCAAAACCACGAGAACAACAAGAAAAAGCCAAGCCGGAAATGGCGTGTTCTGAAAAAACTCGTCTCCATTCTGCTGACAACGCTGCTTTCGATTTTTCTCATCTGCCTGATTACGGGAACAATCGTAGCCAGTGCCGTGGCAGTCTATGTTCTGGACTTCATGGACGAAGCTTCCACCATCACCCTTGAAGAAATGGAACTGAGCTATAATACCAATATTTACGGCTATGACGAGGAAGGCAATCTGGAAACGCTCTATCAGGTAACCAATCAGGTACAAAGAATTCCGGTCAAAATTGAACAGATTCCGCAGCATGTTGTAGATGCTTTTGTCTATACCGAAGATGAACGCTTCTACACTCACGACGGTGTAGACTATAAAAACACGATTGCCGCATGTTTGAACATGGTGCTGCACTTTTGGGATTCTGAACGAGGCGGTTCTACCATTACACAGCAGTTAATCAAGAACGTAACCGGAGAAGATACCCGTTCTCCTTCCCGTAAAATCCGGGAAATTTTCCGTGCTATGACACTGGAAAAAAATTATCCGAAAGAAAAAATTATTGAAAACTATCTGAATTATATCGGATTCGGCGGTGAAGCAAACGGCATTGAAATGGCTAGTATCAAGTATTTCGGAAAAGATGTGGAAGATTTGACTGTTGCAGAAGCCAGCGTACTTGCAGCAATCCCACAGTCTCCGGAAGTCATCAATCCCTTTGCAGGCTATCGTGATGACCAGACCGGAGAATGGGTGAATACCGGACGTGCCCGCAACAGAGAACGTCAGGAATATGTTCTCTGGAAAATGTACGACAATGGGGCAATTACCTATGATGAATATCAGGAAGCCCTGAATGAACACATTGTTTATACTGATACAGAAGAATATAAAGAACTGCACCCCGAACTGGAAGCAAAAGATTACGACTACACACAGAAAGCGACTTCATGGGTAGTGGATGCGGCTATTCTCGAAGTGGAAGATTATCTGATGGATACCTATGCCCTTAACAGACAGGAAGCACTTGACAAGCTGAATACTGGCGGTTATCAGATTTATGTCACTATCGACAAGAAAATGCAGGAATATGTAGAAGAAAAATATTTAAGCCTGAGTAATCTCATCAATACCCGGAAATCTGCAAGATACAGAGACAGCAATGCTGATGGTGTACTGGATGACCGTGACGAAGTTGTTTATCCGCAAAGTGCCTTTATTGCAATGAACTATCAGGGCGAAATTCTTGCCTGTGTCGGTGCTGTGGGTGAAAAAACAGGTTCTATTGTATGGAACTATGCCACACAGGAAACCCGTCAGCCGGGTTCTACCATCAAGCCGGTAGCTGGTTATGGATATGGTATTTATACTGACCAGTTCCATTGGGGTTCAAAGCTGAAAGACTCCGGTCTGGATATGCCTGACGGTTCAAGCTGGCCGAAAAACTACAGTACAGACTCTGTTTCCACAAACTGGTCTTATAACGATGTCTGTGTTTATTACGGTCTGATGCGTTCTTTGAATACCATCTCTGCAAGACTGGTGGATTCCCTGACAACAGATTCTGTATTCAAATTTTCTACTGAAAATATGGGTCTGGATTTGGTTGACCTCGACCCGAAAGGCCACACGGACAACAGCATTGCACCGCTGACAGTAGGTGCGCTGACTTATGGTGTTACAATGAAAAATATGGTCAATTCCTATGTTCCATATGGCAATGGCGGAAGATACTACAAAGCGCATATTGTCAGCCGTCTGGAACAGGGCAATCATGAACTTGTCTATGAAAATGACGGTCATCCTCATGAGGCAGTTGACCCGGAAACTGCTTATGTCATGAATCGTATGATGAAAAATGTTGTCTCTGAAAGAGGTACTGCCGGAGATGCTATGCTGAAAAATAAAGAAGTTGTCGGCAAAACTGGTACAACTGAAAACTGGGACGACTTGTGGTTTATCGGTCTGACAGAGGATTTTGTTTCTGGTGTGTGGATTGGTTACAGAGAACGTGAAAAGCTGGATACTTCTATCAGTTCTGCAAAACTTTGGTATAATGTCATCGGCGAATATGCTGATAAACTTGATACAAATGCCAAATATCCGGAATGTGATACCGTTGTGGAAGCCCCCATCTGCTCAAATACTGGTCTGATTGCAGGCACATACTGTCCAAAGGGAGATACCGGTTACTGGAAATCTACAAATGCACCTGTCTGCACAAGCTGCCGCTATTATTCTTCCAGACAGGGAAGAAACTATAATGATGCCAATACAGAAAATGAATATGTGACTGTATCAAGCCATCCTTTTACACTTCCTGAAACAGAAAGCGAGAATTAATTATTATGAACCAGAATATTAAATTTTCTGCCCCGTGTCATTTCGGACTGGAAAAAATTCTCCGGTTTGAAGTGACCCGCATCGGCGGGGAAAATATTACCGTACAGGACGGGCGTGTCAGCTGGGAGGGCGATTGCAATACGCTTGCAAAAGCAAATCTGAATTTATCCGTTGCTGAACGTGTACAGATTCTCTTAGCAGAATATCATGCCGAAACATTTGAAGAATTATTCGATGGTATGGAAAAAGCCCCGCTTGAAAGATTTATCGGGAAAGAAGATGCTTTTCCAGTAAAGGGACATTCTTTGAATTCAAAGCTGACTAGTATTCCGGCTTGTCAGAAAATTCTGAAAAAAGCCGCTGTCAAGCGGTTGCAGAAAGCCTACAGAACTTCCGAATTTCTGCCGGAAACAGGCAGTCTGCATCAGTTGCAGTTTACCATCCTGAAAAATCAGGTGAGTATCTATTTAGATACTTCCGGGGCTGGACTGCATAAGAGAGGATACCGCCGAAATGCTAATCTTGCGCCGATTCGTGAAACATTAGCCGCTGGAATTCTGGATTTGGCACGGCTGCGGAGTAATATGACGGTCTGTGACCCGTTCTGCGGAAGCGGTACATTCCTGATTGAAGCTGCTCGCCGGGCATGTCACATTGCCCCCGGACTGGACAGAAGATTCATTTCCGAACAATGGGACTGTATTCCTTCAGAAGCATGGCAAAATGCCCGGACAGAAGTTCTTGATATGATTACACATGATGTTGACTTTATCGGCTATGGATTCGATATTGACCCTGAAGCTGTTGCCTTAACGCTTGCGAATGCGAAAAAAGCAGGAGTTGAAAAATATATTCAGGTACAGCAGAGAGATATTTCTGATTTCAAACCTGTTCCGGAAGCAGTAACAGTTTGCAATCCGCCTTACGGAGAGAGAATGCTCGAACTGAATGATGCAAGAAGAGTTTACCGGAATATGGGAAACGTGTTGAATGCGCCGGCATATATTATTTGTGCAGATAACGAATTTGAAGATTATTTCGGCAGAAAAGCTGATAAGCGAAGAAAATTATATAACGGCATGATTCAGTGCCAGTTATATTGTTATTTTAAGTAATAAACAGCCTGAGAAGTTTAGGACTTCTCAGGCTGTTTTTTTGTTTAATACGGAGAATTCTGATTATCATCATGAGGATTTTTATCCAGATTTACACGATGATTCTGTGAATCATTCTGATAGGGATTCTGCGGAGTATCGTAAGGATTTGGATTCTGATAGGGATTCTGCGGAGTATCGTAAGGATTTGGATTCTGATAAGGATTCTGCGGAGTATCGTAAGGATTTGAATTCTGATAAGGATTCTGCGGAGTATTGTAGGGATTTGGATTCTGATAGGGATTCTGCGGAGCATCGTAGGAATTTGGATTCTGATAAGGGCTCTGCGGAGCATCGTAGGAATTTGGATTCTGATAAGGGCTCTGCGGAGCATCGTAGGAATTTGGAGTCTGATAAGGGCTCTGCGGAGCATC
>DJXC01000018.1 GCA_002449575.1 Ruminococcus sp. UBA7014 | reverse complement strand
TGTTTCATCTGATTTTTTTCACTCCAAAAACTTTACCAGCAAGCAAGTACTTTGTGGTAACAAGTCACCGCAAAGCACAATTTTTTCTCAGGGAAAATTTCCCCGAACCCTTGTGAAATGAGTTCTAAAAAAAGAAAAGGTGTAACAAGAGATAGGTAAAGTAATTTTGGCTGTGTTATGCTTGCAACGCCTGAAATTTTTCGGAGTGACCGACATTCGTGTAGTTGCAACACCGGAAAATTTTTTTCGCTCATTTACAGCACCTGAATCAAATCAAAAATAAAGCCTATGTGTGGTCGGCTTTGCCGTCCACTGTGAGTGCGGCGACACCGCCGCTTTAACTCGCAACATCGTTTTGGTTATAATTTGATTCCGTGTGCTTAACCTTAAACAAAGTTGCATTTGTATCTGGTTGGATGGCAATTGCGGCATAAAGTAAAAAGACTGGCAGTGAAAAATTTCACTGCCGGTTGTTTTTTACAGATTTACAAATTGAAGTCAGCCAATAATTTTCCAGTCATCAGCAAGCATATCTGTCTGACTGGCAAGCCATCCAATAACAATTGTATTTTGTGCAGTCTTCATGCAGATACTGTCAGCACATGGAGGCATATCTGCGGAACAGAGACAGTTTGTCAGCTGTTTTCCGTCTGCTAAAAATAAATACATATCTTTTCCATTCCAGCCGGAACGAGCTACTCTGTCACCATGTTTTAAAGCTTCAAGTGCATGACCAAATGTCATTTCACCGGATTTTCTGTAAGCAGCCTCGAATGGTTTCTTCGGAGACCATGTCTGATACCCGTCTGGATAATACTTGACAAGATAGCCTTCATCAGAATAGCTTTCTCCTTTTTCAGTTTGGATACTGTTTCTTTCGCTTAATTCAGCATATTCTCCTCTTGTCATGGGCTTGGCTTTAATTCTTTTCATGCCGATATATTCTACAAAATCCATAAAATCAATCCTTTCTTGATTTCAAAAAAATATTGATATAGAAGAAATTATCAATCATATTTCCAAATGTTGCAAGCCAAATCATGTGAACGAAATTCAGATTCAGCTTTATGGCAATCAGAGAACCGATAATTGTTGCTGTTGCTGAGACAGCATTGTTGCTGTTATCGAAGTGTTCTCGCTGGTGTTCTGTCGGGTAGCGAATCGCCCTGAGCCGTACTCCTCCACAGATGATATTTCTGGTAATCAGGCAGAACAGAGCTGTGTCCAGAATATAATAAGCGAGGATGTTCGCTGGATGAAATGTCACATAAAGTGAAGTACACAGTCCCGCAAGGCATTCCAGAACGCATAGAACTGCATAAGACGGAAATAATTTTTCTGAGAAGCGATTCCAGAGGCAGGAGAACAGAATCGTGCTGATACAGTTTACAATCTGCTGGACAGCAACAGCATCACTGGAAATTCCGGCTAAAATCTGCTTATAGATATAGGGATAAGTCGCTGAATAAAAGCAATCCGCACAGAATGTTGCTGTCAGCATCATATCTATCTTTTTGCAGTTCATCTGCATTTCATTTCGTGAATTGTGAGATACATTTCCTGACATTCGGCTTCCAGCAACCGGATTCTGGATTGTGCAGTATCCTTTTCTTCGTTCATCATTGGAGAGTCGAGGCTTTTTTTCAGCTTATTGATTCTGTCTCTGAGAAGGTCGAGCCGCTTTTCATAAGATTGAATTAAATCTTGCATTTTTGCGCCTTTCTGCCTGTAAAAAGCTGACTGAAACGCAAAATTAGAGTGCTTTTGCGTTTCAGCCGATAAAAAAATTATGCTTCCTGCATCAATCCGGAATATTTTTTGCCGTCAATGGTGATGGTCACTTCATGTTTTTTGGTATCCAGTTCAGAAGCAAGAGGGTCAGCGGATTTTTCAAAGCCATTTAAGCCAGCCCTTTTAATGACCTCTGGAAAGTCAGTCTTATAGCAATAATTCATGTCACATCTGTGATTGATACCAGAAACAGTGCCTGTAGAGCTGTACTGCCAGATATCATATGCACCTGCGTAAGAAGGCTTGGAAACACCATAATGTGCCACCCACATAGTATATCTTGTTTTGATTTCGTCTGTGAAGTAGTTTGTCAGATAAGAGGAACTACAATACATTCCGGCATAGTATCCGGCTTTTTCGAGAATATCAAGAAAAGCTTTTGCCATTGCTGAACAGGTGGTTTTCCCTAAAGCAAACTGAGATTTTTCTTCAAAATCAAGGTATACTGGATATTCAAACTGCTTGCCCTGAATGGCTTGCAGGAAAACTCTTGCCTCCGTCTGGATTTCTGAGATAGATTTCGCATAGCTGTACCAGTACACACCACAAGGAATGCCATATTTCTTGCATTCTGCGTAGTTTCTTTCAAACTGTACATCTTTCTGAGAAATCAGTCTGCCATATCCAGCTCTTAAAATTGCAAAATCGACCATTCCAGAATCTTTCACTTTCTTCCAGTCAATTGTGCTGTCGTGTTTGCTAACATCAATACCCTTCAACATAATTCGTTCTCCTTTTCTTCAAGTTCGGCTTCGTAGCCTGTTTTTCTGCCCCATCTGATAGCTTCTTTGACTTCTTCGTCAGAAACTCTCTCAAAATCGGCAATCTGTACAATGGCATAGCCATTAAAGTAGGCTTTACAGATTTCTTTTCTCTGTTCATCAGTCAAGAATAATCACCTC
>DJXC01000135.1:2538-5029 GCA_002449575.1 Ruminococcus sp. UBA7014 | reverse complement strand
TTTTTTATATAAAATCCACACATAACCTGTGGTAAACTAATAATTCAATCAGTAAATCAGCAGAAAGAATAATTATTTCTTGCCTGCCTTCGGACGCTTTGCGCCGTACTTGGAACGAGCCTGACTTCTGTTGGCTACGCCCTGTGCATCGAGTGCGCCACGGATGATGTGATAACGTACACCAGGCAAGTCCTTCACACGTCCGCCACGAATCAGAACAACGCTGTGTTCCTGAAGATTGTGACCAATACCCGGAATATAAGATGTAACTTCATAACCGTTGGTCAGCTTTACTCTTGCGATTTTACGCATAGCAGAGTTCGGCTTCTTCGGGGTGGTTGTCTTAACTACTGTGCAAACGCCTCTTTTCTGAGGTGCGCTTTGGTCAATCTGAACCTTCTTTTTTGCATTGTAGCCTTTCTGGAGAGCAGGTGCAGTAGACTTGGACTGCTGTACTTTTCTGCCCTTACGCACGAGCTGATTAAATGTTGGCATCTGTTTTCCTCCTTTTTTGAAATTTTTCTGTATGCCGAAGCGTTATTTTCTGCGAAAATACGCTGCACACTTGTTTATTATACACTCATTTCTGCAATTTGTCAAGTGTTTTTTTCAAATTTCCAGAAAAAATTATTTTTTCAGCAAATCTTTTATGACTTCTCCGGCGAGAATCAGTCCGGCAACAGACGGCACAAAGGCTGCTGAACCGGGAATCTCTCTGCGGACGGTGCATTTTCTGGCAGTGCCGGGCGGACAGATGCAGTTTGTCCGGCAGGAAATTTCTGTATCTTCCAGAGGTCTGCGGGGCTGTTCTTCAGAATAAACAACTTTCAGTTTCTGTATGCCTCTTTTTTTGCATTCATGGCGCATTGTCCGGGCAAGCGGGCAGACTTTGGTATCATAGATATCTGCCACCCGGAAGGCAGCCGGGTCAAGCTTATTACCTGCTCCCATACAGGAAATCACCGGAATATCTGCTTTCTGCGCATTCTGAATAATTTCAAGTTTTCCGGTAACAGTGTCAATGGCATCAATGACATAATCATATTCCCGGAAATCAAACTGGTCAGCCGTATCCGGCATATAAAAGCATTTGTGATTATAGACTTTAATCTCCGGGCAAATGTCATGAATTCTCTGTTCAGCAACATCTGTTTTATATTTTCCGATAGTACTGTGCAAAGCGATAATTTGCCGGTTAAGATTCGTCAGACAGATTTTATCATCATCAATCAAATCCAGTGTGCCGATACCGCTCCGGGCGAGAGCTTCCACGGCATAGCCGCCGACTCCGCCGATACCAAACACTGCAACCCGGCATTCTTTCAGGCGTTTCATGCCGTCATTGCCGATTAATAATTCTGTTCTGGAAAACTGATTCAGCATGATTTTTTCTCCTCTCTGCCTTCGCCGGATTTTGTACCGTGATTTGTGATATTCTGGTCGAAATCATCCAGAAAATGATGATATTCGTTTCCGATATGATAAGAAATCAGTGTTTTGAGATTGACATTTTCGACACTCCGGAAGATATTTTTATCAATTGCCGGACTGATTTTTCTGAGCTGTGTCAGAAGTTCCTTGACTTCCTGACGTTTGGAAGTACCGCTGCCGTTTTCATCTTTTTCATATTCTTCTGTAAAACGGCAGGCACACTGTAAAAATTTCAGTTCATGATAGTCTTTCCATGCAATAATATCGCTTTCCCGCACAAGATACATTGGACGAATCAACTGCATACCCTTAAAATTTTCGCTATGGATTTTCGGCATCATGGTCTGAATCTGTGAGCCGTAGAGCATTCCCATCAAGATAGTTTCTATGACATCATCAAAATGATGCCCCAGAGCAATTTTATTACATCCTAAATCCTGCGCTGTTTTGTAGAGATTGCCACGGCGCATTCTGGCACACAGATAGCAGGGATTCCGGTCAATATTGACAACATAATCAAAAATTCTGGCTTCAAAGACATGCACCGGAATCTCAAGCAGTGCAGCATTTTTCAGAATTTGCTGCCGGTTTTCTTCATTATAGCCGGGATTCATGACAATATACTCCACATCGAACGGATATTTGCTGTATTTTTGCAGCCGTTTCATACAAAGAGCCATCAGCATGGAATCTTTGCCGCCGGAAATACAGACTGCAATTTTATCGCCTTCCTGAATCATATCATATTCTTTGATACCCTTAAGAAATTTCAGCCATATTGGCTTATTGAATTTTTTTACCACAGATTCTTCAATCAGATTCTGCATTGCATTTACCCTCTTTTCTGATAGAAATACTAAATAATAAAACAAGCACAGAGCGGCATGTTGCAGGAACATGCCGCTTGCTGTATCAGGTAAAATTACATAACAGAAGGAATGGCTGTACCGGAATGTTCGGCAGGCACTTCGGAAGCCTTGGAAGTGCGGACAATCTGAACATTGTTATAGATGTCCATACCAGTACCGGCAGGAATCAGCTTGCCGATAATGACATTTTC